>JAZQPN010000311.1:0-2594 GCA_045628585.1 Bacteroidales bacterium
TGGGATGAATACGTTGAACACGTCGTCGACAAGAAGTGCCGTGCTGGCGTCTGCAAGAAGTTGATGAACTACGAAATCGACAAGGAAAAGTGCATCGGCTGCGGCAAGTGCGCTAAGAACTGCCCAGGTGAAGCTATTTCAAAGACAGATTACATTGCTGAAGGCCACAAGCTGCCATCAATGTGGATCGATACCACTAAGTGCATTAAGTGCGGTGCTTGTATCGCTGGTTGTAAATTCGGTGCTATTTCTGTCAAATAATCGATAAGGAGATATTAATATGATTAATGTAACAATAGATAACAAACAGATACAGGTTGAACCAGGTACCACTATTCTGAAAGCTGCCCGTCAAGCCGGTATTGATATTCCTACCCTTTGCTACTTTGAATTGGCAGGAATGAAATTTGAAAACAAACCAGGTGGCTGCCGCGTTTGCGTTGTCGAAGTCGTTAAGGACTTCAACGGCAAACCACGCCGTAACCTCGCTCCAGCTTGCGCTACCGACTGCGTCGAAGGCATGGAAGTGCTGACACACAGCCCACGCGTCATCAACGCCCGCAAGACTGTCGTCGAACTGATTCTCTCCGACCACCCGAATGATTGCTTGCAGTGCGAAAAGAGTGGCGACTGCGAACTTCAGGCTTTGGCTCAGAAGCTCGGCATCCGCAACATTCCTTTCAAGGGCGAACAGTCAACATATCGCAAGGACCAGACTTTGTCAATCGTCCGCGATGTCGATAAGTGCGTCATGTGCCGTCGTTGCGAAACGATGTGCAACACCATCCAGAGTGTTGGTGCTTTGTCAGCCGTCAACCGTGGCTTCCAGGCCGTCGTAGCTCCTGCTTTCGAAATGGATCTGGCTGAATCAAGCTGCGTCAACTGCGGCCAGTGCGTCCAGGTTTGCCCTGTCGGCGCTCTGACTTTGAGAGACAACATCAGCGATGTCATGGCTGCCATCAACGATCCTACCAAGACCGTCGTCGTTCAGTCTGCTCCTGCAGTCCGCGTCGCCCTTGGCGAAGAATTCGGCATGGAACCTGGCACAATCGTCACCGGCAAGATGGCTGCTGCTATGCGCCGCGTCGGTTTCGACTATGCTTTCGATACAGACTGGAGTGCTGACCTTACCATCATGGAAGAAGGTACAGAACTTCTCGGCCGCGTGAAGAAGGTTTTGAACGGCGAAAAGGCTGCTCTGCCTCTGTTCACATCATGCTGCCCAGGTTGGGTTACATTCTATGAAAAGAACTTCCCAGACCTGCTCGACTACCCGTCAACAGCTAAGTCACCACAACAGATGTTCGGTGCTGTCGCTAAGAACTACTTCGCTCAGAAGATTGGCGTGAAGAGAGAAGACATGGTTGTCGTTTC
This sequence comes from Bacteroidales bacterium, assembly GCA_045628585.1. Classification (GTDB taxonomy): domain Bacteria; phylum Bacteroidota; class Bacteroidia; order Bacteroidales; family F082; genus Limimorpha. The sequence goes on from JAZQPN010000311.1 coordinate 1,375, forward strand.
CATCATGCCTTGCTTGGCTAAGAAGAGCGAATGTGCTCGCGACGAATTCAAGGTCAACGGCAATCCAGATGTCGACTTCTCACTGACGACTCGCGAATTTGCTCACATGATCAAGCAGTGCAACATCGACCTTAACAACCTTCCAGAAGAAGACTTCGATAGCCCACTTGGCCAATCAACAGGTGCTGCTGTCATCTTCGGTGCTACCGGTGGTGTTATGGAAGCTGCTGTCCGTACTGCTTACGAAGTCTACACAGGCAAACCTCTCGCCAACATTGACCTCGAAGTCGTTCGTGGTCTCGAAGGCATGAAGGAAGCTACCGTCGACTTTAACGGCCTCCCAGTTCATGTTGGTGTTTGCTACGGTCTTGCCAATGCCCGCAAGATGATGGAAGAAGTCCGCAACGGTAACCCACGCGGCTTCCACTTCATCGAAGTCATGGCTTGCCCAGGCGGTTGCATCGGCGGTGCCGGTCAGCCTTACCACCATGGCAACAGCGACATCATCCGCAAGCGTATGGAAGCTACCTATCGTGAAGATGCTGGCAAACCAATCCGTAAGTCACATGAAAATCCTGACATCATCGCCATTTATAAGGAATACTATGGCGAACCTTGCGGTCACCTCAGCCACGAACAGCTCCACACCCACTATTTCGACAAGTCAAGCCATGTAGAAGCTTGTGGTGAATAATCTGTAAACATAGAAAGGAAATAATTATGGCAACTATTAAATTATCAGAATCAAAGATAAACTTCATTAAGGACGTTTGTAAGTCTTTTGGAAACAAGGGCGGTGAAGTCATCAACGTGTTGCACAAGGTTCAGGGTGAATTTGGTTATCTGCCAAAGGAAGTCCAGGAAATTGTCGCTCTCGAACTGAACATCCCTGTTTCAAGAGTTTACGGTATCGTTTCCTTCTACTCATTCTTCACCATGACTCCTAAAGGCGAACACCCAATCAGTGTTTGCTTGGGCACAGCTTGCTATGTGCGTGGTGCTGAAAAGGTTTTGGACGAAATCAAACGTCAGCTCGGCATCAATGTCGGTGAAGTTACCCCAGACGGTAAGTTCTCACTGACAGTGCTCCGTTGCGTCGGTGCTTGCGGTCTTGCTCCTGTTATCGAAGTCGGTGACAAGGTTTATGGCCGTATGACCCCAGACCGCGTGAAAGACGTTTTGGCTGAGTACAAATAATCAGTACACCTATATTAATATAT
>JAZQPN010000312.1:0-3506 GCA_045628585.1 Bacteroidales bacterium
CTTTTTATGACCAAAACATACAAAACCCGCAAAACCTTTCTCTATCCACCTTTGAATCTCGCAACCGCTCGATTCAAGCCAGCCTTTCGGCTTTTTCCAAGCAACATTTTTCATTTGGGGTCTAAAAGTATATTATTGCCAACAATTTTTTGACAGCGGCAGTAAAGTTGCAACCTCTTTTTGTGCCATCAGGTATATAGTTTCCTAATTAATCTACAAAAACACCGGCAACAATATACAATTTGGCCTTTTTATGACCAAAACGTTCAAAACCCACAAAACCCTTCTCTACCCGCCTTTGAATCTCGCAACCGCTCGATTCAAACCAGCCTTTCGGCTTTTTTCAACAAACATCTTTCGTTCTGGGTCTAAAAGTATATTATTGCCAAAACACCTTCTCATTTCGACTACTTCGACCGACTCAGCACCCGGAAAGGACTCTGTAATCCAATTTGTAACCACGATTGTTTTTTCGACCGCGAATTTTTGCGAATTTAGCGAAATCGAAGATTACCTCACTTCGTGTCGGTGAAATCTTTTAGATTATCTCACTTCGTATCGATGAATCAAAGATTTCGACGTAGTCAATATTCATTTCAACGTAGTTAATAAGGAATCTGCTTCGCGTATTCTCTGACTTCCGCTCTGCGTCCAATGTTTGGGCCTAAATGTATATAGGTGCCATGATAATTTGCGTTTATGCCAAGCGTGTTCTATTGTTTCCTATAAAACTCGCAAAACCCTGTAATTCCGCATTTTTCGCACTGTGGATTGCGTGCCGTGCAAACATATCGGCCATGCAGAATGAGCCAATGGTGGGCGGTTGAAAGCACTTCTTTCGGGAAATGCGCCGTCAGCACTTTTTCGGTTTCCAGAACGTTTTTCGAGTTTTTGGTCAGGCCGATGCGGTTTGCCACACGAAAGACGTGCGTATCGACAGGCATGGCCGGTTTGCCGAAGGCCACAGCCAGAATCACGTTTGCCGTCTTTCGGCCCACGCCTGGAAGCCGCTGCAAGTCATCGAGATTGTCGGGGACGATGCCGCCAAACTCATTCACGAGCGTCTGCGCCATGCCCAACAGGTTTTTCGACTTGTTGTTCGGGTAGGAAATCGACTTGATGTAGGAATAGATTTCCTCAACGCTAGCCTCCGCCATATCTTTTGGCGACGGAAAACGCTGAAACAGCGCCGGCGTGGTCATGTTCACGCGCTTGTCGGTGCATTGAGCCGAAAGTATGACCGCCACAAGCAATTCGTAGGGATTGCTGAAATGCAGTTCCGATTCCGCCACGGGCATGTGCTCGGCGAAATAGGTTACAAAAGCATCGAATCGTTCTTGCGTAGTCATTGAATTATCATATTTTATTCAGTTATACTATCAATTTTCACACGAATTTTCCAAGAATCATCCACAAATCGGCTCATGAATTGTTTTGGCAATAATATACAATTTGACCTTTTTAAAACCAAAACATACAAAACCCGCAAAACCTTTCTCAATCCACCTTTGAATCTCGCAACCGCTCGATTCATACCCGGCAGAGCATCGTAGATGCGGAACCCGATGAACCCCGATTAGGGGAAATCGGACAGAAAAGAAAAAAAAGAGATTGATAAGAGATTTGTTTCCCAAAAAACAACTTGGGGTCAAAAAGTATATTATTGCCATTGTTTTTCTCTCCAGAATGGCCAACAGACAAATTCACGATTAAATTCATGGGCAATTCATGGTAATTCATGTTGCCGCAAGGCCACTTTATTTATATGATATTACCCTGATCGTCAACCAAAACGCCCCAGCTGACGGCTGTCATGCCTTCTTCATCAAAGAAGAAATCAATGAGGGCATCTTCAAACGAAATGCGCAGTTCGCCGTCTTCAGTTTCCTGTTCCAATTCATTAAAACCTTTCGCTTTCATCATTTCGATGACAGCATTCTGGTCCAAATCGAAGACTTTTTTGCCATAAAGGGTGGCATTTACGTTTTCAGTCTCAAAGCAAGCCACCACCGATTTCGTTATGCCTTCGAAATAAATGTTGGTCTGCAAGTCATCATATTCGTAATAAATGGAGCGGTTTTCGGTTTCCTCCATATCGTTCAGTTCCTCGTAAAAGTTTGGCATTCCGAGCATTTTGACGGCTTCGTCGAGCGTCATTCCGAAAGGTATTTCACCGTAACCTTTCAACGGTTCAATGGTAAAGTTTTCCATATTTCAAATGTTGATTTATTGCGGTAAAAATAGTGTTTTTTCTTCAAATGAAAAGAAAAACCGCAATTTTTAATGATTATAATTTAGGATGGCGACATCCTCATTCAAACCGGATGGAGCGCGATGGCGTGATTCTGTTGATGACGCTCGTCGGGATGAGCAGCATCAAGGTCCACAATATGAAAGTACCTAAGTTGATGGCAATTACAGTGGTGAGATGTAATTCAATCGGCACAGCCGAAAGATTGTAAGTTTCGGCGGGCAACTTTATTAATGAGGTGTATTGCTGCAAGAAGCAGAAGCCGAGACCCAAGGCGTTTCCAATCAGCATGCCGATGCCAAGGATTTTCATCGAGCGCAACAGGAAAACATTCCTGACGAACTTATTCGTGGCGCCCATGGCTTTCAAAAGACCAATGGTAGAAGTACGTTCAATAATGATAATCAGCAACATGCTGACGACCGTAATGCCTGCCACCAAGAGCATCAGCGCCATGATGAGCCACACATTCGTATCGAGCAAGTCGAGCCAGTCGAAGATTTGCGGATTGCTTTCGCGGGCGGTATAAGAGGCTAAATTGGCCGGAATGCTGTAATAAAGTTTGGCGTTTACCTCATCAGACTTTGCACCGTCTTTGAGCCAGATTTCGAGCAATCCGGCTTCGTTTTCCGACCAGCCGTTCAGCTTGCGGATTTGGTTGATGTCGGCAAAGACGAAACGCTCGTCAAACTCATACAAGCCCGTTTCAAAAATGCCTTTTACGGTAAATTTTCGTCCCCTCGCCTGCATATCCTTATCGACAAACCAAACGCGCACCTCGTCACCAGTTTTCAGCAGCATTTTATCAGCTACGACTTTGGAAATCAATACTTCAGTGGAACGCACGCTATCGGAATAAACAGGCACTTCACCATCGACAACGCAAGTGGAAAAATACGACCAGTCGTAATCCGAGCCAACGCCTTTTAGCACCACACCTTGAATTTCATCTTCGGTCTTAATCATGCCCGCCTTGTTGGCAACCATTTGATAATGGCTGATTACATCGAAAGCACCTAACCGGCTGACCAACAGCGAATCCAATTGGAATGGCGTTTCCTCGACCGACTCGTTTTTATCTAAGGCCTGAACATGGACGGGAGCCACAAAACCTATGACCTTGTCGCGAATCTGGTTCTTGAAACCGACCACCACAGCCCACGAAATCAGCATTACGATGATGGCCAAGGCCACGCTTGTGACGGCAAGGCGCATCACCGTCGAAGAAAGGTTTTGCTTCGACAAGGAAAACAAT
>JAZQPN010000313.1:0-1563 GCA_045628585.1 Bacteroidales bacterium
GAAAAACAGCTTAGGCGTGATGTTGACCAATCCGCTCAGCGAAACGCCAAATCCGTTGCACGCTCTCGTCTCCGAAATGGAATAACTGGGATGGTTGCCAACCCAATAATGCAACCTGCGGAAAAGGAAACCGGCCTGGAAGTGTCCGAAATCACCCTTGTATTTGACATGGGCGGAAATATCGGGCGTCGATTGGAATTCATCATAAATGCCAAATTCATTCAATCCAACACCAGTTGGAGTGGCATCAGGCACTTTATAGCTTGGCATTTCCAAAGCGGCCGCAACCGTCCATTTATTGAAGGAATGTGTGAATCCAAGCAATGGCTGGCTGAGTGAAATCTGCGTGTTAGGGCCTTGCAAGTCGACCGTCATCGGGCCGGCAGCCAAATCCATGAAAAACGAATAGGTTCTTCCTACGGTAAAATCGCCCCATGAAATGTAGGCATGTCTGAGCTTTATCCGTTCTTCCGACGAAGGCGTATTGAATGAGACAAAAGCTATCAGATTGTGTTTCCCCAATTTCGATTTCGCCTTGAAATTGATTTTCGTGCTTCCCACAGTCATGCCATACTGAGGCACCCTGTCTGTAGGCACTGAAATGTTCCATGTGGAAAAATCCTTGTTGTCAAGCGAACCATTAAAATCGAAAAACGACATGACATGCACAACGCCACCGATGCCGAAACTGAAGGTCTCGTCCTCGTTGGTAATCATGAACCTCGGGTCTCCCTTGTCGGAAAATGCCTTCTGAAAGAAACCGCGTTCCGGATCGTATCGGTTCCAGTTCCTGGTGTTCTGCTTGACGTAGGTCTTAGAGACTATTGTGTCGTTTTTTTGGGCATTTGCCAAAATGCAGCACATCAACACCGATGCCAACAATAAAAGTTTCCTCATATCAATCTGCATTAATCCACGTTCTTTTCTTCATTTGAATTTTCAGCTTCCCTGGCCTTCATTTCCTTATACTTGCCTCCGAAAATGTCGAAACGCACGAAACGGCACTCCAACGGGCCGTTCCACACCGGAATCTTTTCGCTCGGCTTCAGGCCCACATGCTTCAAGGCGACGGCATCATCGGTGATGAGCCAGCACTGGAAGCCCTGGAAATTGCGTTTCAAGGTGTTGCCTATGTTTTCATACACCAAATCGATGTCGTCTTCCTCCAGACGGTCGCCATACGGCGGATTGATGATAACGATGCCGCCGCCCTCGGGAGGCGTCAGGTCTTCCATGTTTTTCTTCATCAGGTGGATGTCGCGCTGCAAGTGCGCGTATGTGATGTTGTTTTCGGCAATGGTGACAGCTTTCGGCGAGCGGTCGGAAGCCCAAATCTCGTAGTCGAAATCACGGATCTGGCTGTCGGCCTCGTCCTTGATGCGGTTCCAAAGCTCAGGGTCCCAGTCGTCCCATTTCATGAAGCCCCACTGCTTGCGGTAGTAGCCTGCCGGAATCCTCATGGCATACATGGCCGCCTCGATGGGCAAGGTGCCCGAGCCGCACATGCAGTCCAGGAAATTGCAGTCGGCTTTCCAGCCCGAGAGCTGAATCAGTCCGGCGGCA
>JAZQPN010000314.1:0-4742 GCA_045628585.1 Bacteroidales bacterium
TCCGTACCAGAATGAAGCCTTGCGGTTGGTTTGTTTCGTCTTGATTTGGTCGAAAATCTGTGAACGCATCGGAGCCATGCCTGCACCGCCGCCAATCCACATGATTTCCTTGTCGGTGTCTTTTACGTGGAATTCGCCGTATGGACCACTGATTGTGACCTTGTCGCCAGGTTTCAATGAATAAATGTATGAGGAACAAATGCCAGGGTTGACATTCATAAAACGGCCTGCCTTGCGGTCAAACGGAGGCGTGGCGATACGCACGTTAAGCATAATGATATTGCCTTCGCTTGGTGCATTAGCCATGGAATAAGCTCTGAACTGCGCTTCTGGGTTGCGCATTTTCAAATCCCAGAGGTGCATCTTATCCCAATCTTCACGGTATTCTTCATCCACGTCAATGTCTTTGTAATCGACAGCGATTTTCGGCACGTCAATCTGAATGTAGTTGCCCGCTTCGAAATGCAGTTTTTCGCCTTCGGGTAATTTCACGACAAACTCTTTGATAAAGGTTGCTACATTGCGGTTCGAAACGACTTCACATTCCCATTTCCTGATGCTCAAAATGGATTCGGGAACGGCGATTTTCAGGTTTTCGTTCACCTTAACCTGACAGCCCAAACGCCAGTGGTCTTGAATCTGCTTGCGCGTGAAGAATCCGGTCTCGGTGGGCAGAATGGTGCCGCCGCCTTCCACGACACGGCAACGGCATTGTCCGCAGTTACCTTTGCCGCCACAGGCCGACGGAAGGAAAATCTGTTCGTTGGCTAAGGTTGTAAGGAGAGAACTGCCGGGTTGCACTTCAATGTCTTTCTTGTCGTTGATGGTGATTTTCACCTTGCCTTGCGGAATGAGTTTGTTTCTGACAAAAACCAACAGTCCGACAAGGAGCAGCACAATGACAAGGAAAACTGCTATGCTGAGTAATATGATAGTGGTAGTGTTGCTTGCTAAAATCATGATAGTCAAATTTTAATCCCCAAGAAAGCCATAAAGGCAATGCCCATCAACCCCGTGATTAGGAAGGAGATGCCAATGCCTTGCAAACCTTTGGGTATGTGAGAGTAACGTATCTTTTCGCGAATGGCGGCAATGCCCACGATGGCTAAGAGCCAGCCTAATCCGGAACCGAGACCATAAACGGCGGCTTCGGCCACATTATTGAAACCACGTTCCTGCATGAAAAGCGAACAGCCTAAAATGGCGCAGTTCACGGCAATCAGCGGAAGGAAAATGCCCAGGGCGGAATACAATGCCGGACTGAATTTCTCTATTACCATTTCCAAAATCTGCACAATGGAAGCAATGATGGCAATGAAAAGGATGAAACTGAGGAAACTCAAGTCGACAGTTGCCAGTTTCGGACTTATCCATGCCAAGGCTCCCGGAGAAAGCAGATATTTGTTAATCAGGTAGTTGATTGGAACCGTAATGAGCAAAACAAATGTGACGGCGATGCCTAATCCTGCGCTGGTCTTAACGGTTTTCGAAACCGCCAAATAGGAACACATGCCCAAGAAATAGGCAAAGATCATGTTGTCGATAAAGACGGATTTTATGAAAATGTTGAAAAGTTCCATGGCAATCACTTTTTGTTGTTTTCCTGAAGTTCGGGATGGCGCGTGCGTTGAATCCAAATGATGACACCGACGATAATCAGCGCCATTGGCGGCAGAATCATCAGGCCGTTGTTGCGGTAGCCTAATTCATAGAATGACTGCGGAATGACCTGATAGCCAAGCAAGGTGCCCGAACCGAGCAATTCGCGGAAGAAAGCCACGATGATTAATATCAGGCTATAACCCAATCCGTTGCCGATGCCATCAAGGAACGACTCCCAAGGCTTGTGCGACATGGCGTAGGCTTCCAGTCGGCCCATGACGATGCAATTGGTGATGATAAGTCCGACAAAGACTGATAATTGCTTGCTGACATCGTAAACAAAAGCTTTCAGGAATTGGTCGACCAAAATCACCAAGGCGGCGACAACGACAAGTTGCACGATGATGCGAATGCGCGAAGGTATGCCTTTGCGCAGCAAGGAAATAATGAGGTTCGAAAATGCTGTGACCACCATGACGGAAATGCCCATGACGATGGCCGGCTTGAGTTTGGCGGTTACGGCAAGGCACGAACAGATGCCAAGCACCAGAATGGTGATGGGGTTGGCCTTGCGCAAAGGCTCTATGATGAGTTTCTTGAAGTTTCCCATGTTATTCCTCCTTGTGCTGTTTTTCAAAATAAGGCAAGTAGCAACTTAACACCTTGTTAATCATATCATCGACGCCTTTTGAGGTGATGCTGCCGCCCGAAATGGCATCGACGGCGTGCTCGCGATCGGTCTCGGGCAATGTGATGATACCGCCTTTCTGTACCTTGATGGAAACGAATTGACCGTTTTTCATGATAGTCTTTCCTTGAAATTGATGCTGGAATTTTTCCGTAGTGATTTCAGCACCCAGGCCAGGTGTTTCAGAAGCGTGGTCGAAATTGGCGCCAACAACGGTGTTGCAGTCATCAGCAATGGCAATATAGCCCCAAATGGCGCCCCACAATCCATTGCCTTGTAATGGAATGACATTGATGTTCTGCGCCCCGTTGTTGATGACAAACAGAGGCAGACTGTAGCCGTTGCCTTGTTCCTTATTATAAAGTTCTTGTTTCAGATTTGTGTTGAAAGCCTTGCCGCTGTCATCAAGGATGTTTCCATTGCCATCGAGGAGCAGCATTTGTGTGCAATGCTTGTCGAAAAGTGCTTGTGCGTTGTCGTTGCTGACATTCGGAATGGCGGCTGCATTCAGTATGTTGCACATTTTTTCGTTGTCTTTGTTGCGTTGCTGAAAAGGTGCAAGGACCACGGCGGCAACGGAAAGCAATGCCGCTACAATGACTATTAGGATTGCGGCGTAAATGAAAATATATCCAGTGCTGTTCTTGTTGCTCATATCTTTACGTTTTGGGCGCGTTTCTTGCGCATGTTGATGTTTCGTGCAATCACGCAATGGTCAATGAGTGGCGAAAACACATTCATTAATAAAATGGCGAGCATCATGCCTTCGGCGTAGGCCGGATTGATGACACGGATAAGTACGGCGAAAATGCCGATGAGCAGGCCATAAATCACTTTGCCTTTGTTGGTTTGTGGTGCCGTTACGGGGTCTGTGGCCATGAAGATGGCGCCGAACATGAAACCGCCCATCAGCAGATGATAGTAGAATGGCAATTGCATATAGGGCGTTGCGCCGATGGCATTGAAAATGAGTCCCATGCCAATGCCTCCGGCAAAAATGGATAAGATGATTCTCAGACTTGCAATGCCGCAAATCACAAGCAGCAAGCCGCCTAAAAGAATGGCGATTTTGGATGTCTCGCCCATGCTTCCGGGAATGCCGCCCCAAAACATGGTCCACGCACTTGGAAGGTCGGTGTTGCCGTTCATCAACATGCCTAATGGCGTGGCGCCTGATACGGCATCGGGCTGGCCGGCAATCCAAACTTTGTCGCCCGACATGCAGGATGGATAGGCGAAAAACAAGAAAGCGCGTGCCGTAAGGGCCGGGTTGACGATGTTCATGCCGGTTCCGCCAAAGGCTTCCTTGGCAATGATGACTGAAAAAGCGGTGGCCACGGCAACCATCCAAAGCGGAATGTCGGGTGGCAAAATCATGGGAATCAGCAAACCGGTGACGAGATAGCCTTCGTTCACTTCGTGATGACGGATTTGTGCGAAAATGAATTCAATGGCCAACCCGACAACGTAAGAAACAACGATGGTCGGCAGCGTTTTTGCCAACCCAAAGCCGAACATTCTCCAAAAGCTGGCTTGTTCAGCCAAAGCAATGAAATGCTGATAACCAACATTCCAAATGCCGAACAGCAAAGCAGGCATCAGGGCGATGACGACAAAAATCATGGTGCGCTTCATGTCGACGGCATCACGAATCTGGCAGCCTTTCTGCGTGGTTTTGTCGGGAACGAAAAGGAAACTCTCGAAGGCCTCGAAAGTGGATTGCAGCTTGGCAAACTTCCCACCTTCGGTGAAATTGGGTTTTATCTTGTTGACATAATTCCGCATGCCGCTGGCACGGTCTTTCACCTTGCCGTTGCTTTCGGCATCGGAAGCGATGAAAAAATCGCGGAGGCCTTGCCGGAATTTGGAATTGTTTTTCTGCATGAGCGTTATTCTATGATTCTACTCGGACATGAAACATCAGGTCCTTTCAGTATTTGGCGCAAAAGTAATGAATTTTGCTTTTCGCATGATGCGGAAAAATAGAATGCAAACTTTTACATGAAGATTTGACGAATGGAACACGGAGAGGCACGGCTGCATGTTGACGCAACCATCTTATCACAAATCAATGCAACTTTTTAGACTTGGATTTCCTCTACCCCATTTTTCAACATGAACTCCCTGATTTCTTCAGCATGGCGGCCTTTGATGATGACCTGATGATTGCCAATGGTCTTGTTCAGCAAATAGCTTTTCAGATTTGCATTGAGCAGGATTTGCGTGCGGCAGAAATGTCCGCTGTAATCAATTGGCAAGGCCTGTGCTTCGGCGACGAAGAAACGGTCAAGCTGATAACCGCCCCATTTCAGCAAAGTGTAATCGGTGCAAGGCAAATCGCCCTGTATGGCTTCGTCTATCGACGCTTCGTAGTGGGAGCGCAAAGTGAGGGCATCGCCCATCGAGAGCGGCAAAGTGCAGTGTGCCAGCAAGGAACGGTCGTCACGCAGCA
>JAZQPN010000315.1:0-7842 GCA_045628585.1 Bacteroidales bacterium
ATCAAATCAACATATAGAGCGTTAATACCCATCCACCAATATTTCGTCTTTTCTTGTTCCAGATTGGCATACACGGACGAAGAATATACCATATTCAAAGCTGCGGGCATATCGGCAGCAACACCATTTTGCAATAAACGACTGGCTAGCTGCGCCACTTTGTTGGGCAACAGCAGATGCACGTTGTCCTGGGTTATCTTGGGCTGGTTCATATTTTCACCTCCTTGTTGCCAATGTATTTAAGTGTTGCCAATGACCGTTCTGTATGGAAAAGCAGTTGGTCAACCAATTTATATGTCTTTAGCCTGCGGATAAGTTCCCGTTTCGTGATAATGCCTGACTCGTAGAGGTTAAAACTGAGATAGACATTATCATTGGCGACTGGGCCTGTCACGATATCATAGTCGTGCTTATAGTCCTGTACCGAGCGGTTGGCATGAACAAAATCAACCCACGCCTCATTTGCCGACTGAAAACGCCGTGTGTGCAAACCCTTTGCTGGAGTGTATTCATACATATTGATAAAACCATGCGAGACATTATTCTGTTCCATACGCAACTTTACCCAACGGTGGGCTTGTTGAAGGCTGGTCGTTGTATAGAATCCGGTGCCGAAATCAAGCGGACGACTGGCTTCAAGTATCTGTGGCAGTTCCACAACCTCAAGACTTCCATGATAGAGTATCATTTTTAATGGTGTTTTAAGTATTCGTCAATCTCGTTCAATATAGCCTGTTCTCCTTGTGTGTGCAGCACCTCGTAATGTTTCAGCAGGAAGTCGATGATACCCTTCCGTTGAAACATTTGTTCCACATCACGCCCGGTACTTTTTGTGACCATTTTATATTGCTCTATGCAGAAGGAGACAAACTCCAACTTCGCAAATTGTTTGTTGTCAGTCATAGCCATTTCTTTTTTTCTATAGAAGTTGTAGATGTCTTTCGATTTTGTCCGTATCCTATCTGGTTTTGATTTGCAAATATACAACAAAACCATAGCATTGCATGTTTTGCCACAAAAAAATCCGCCTCACTTTCGCAAGGCGGATTTTTCATATTATTCAAAATGCTTTTGTATTTGCCTAAAGACACAACGAACTACGTATCAACCTAGCAAAGCACTATTTGAATGTCATTAATTTCTTTGGAAGCAATCCGCGTTCTGCCAATTGCCTGTATTGTCTGGAGCCATTTAGTATATTGATGCTTCCCGTAGCCACCCAATGGTAAGCATTTCCTTTCTTGGATTTCAATGCGCCAATGGAGGGCGCCTTCTCTCTCAACCACCAATCCAGCCATGATAATTTTCTTATCATTTCTTCTACATTGCTGGTTGATGCTGGATGAAACTCTACGAAGAACGTCTCACTATTGTATTCGATGGCATAATCCCATCTGTTTGCATCAGGATAAAGTAGGGATGTCGCAGTATCAATGTCAACGCTACCTGTTAAATTACGTGGATTTGAAACTTGAATTTTTGCATGGTACTCTTTTTTGACAGCCTGTATGCCTTTCATAAAATGTCCAGTCACATCAGAAGTCTGTACGACAGCTTTTTTCAATGGTGTTTCATCAGTCTTCATCGTTAAAGTATTTTGCGACCACCTCAGATGATTTTGTTGCGAAAGCCGAAAGTCCACCCCATTCTGACACGATGGTATTGGCATTGCCTGCTTCTAATGAAGAAATGTCAACCGAGGCAACTTTCCCATTTTCTGTTTGCTTGAAATAATATGTCTTGATATCCTTTTCAAACAACCCGACAAGCATTTCCCGAACAGCTGACCCTTTGGGGATATCAAACAACTCATACAGCGCGTCATATTTATGCGTTGAGTTCTTAAGTAAATTAAAAGCCCAAGCAAATTCCAGAAAAACAGAAGAATGCGTTGATATGATAACTTTATATCCGCCTACCTGCATCAATTCGATTATTTGTAAAATCACGCTAATGATAGCACGAGGATGTAATCCCATTTCTGGTTCTTCAATCACTACATATTTGTATTTTTCTTTGCGTATAACCTTTGACGGAGGACCCGAAAGACAATAGAAAGCCATTAAAAGTGGCATAAACTCCTTCTGTCCTGCACTCCACGACATAAATGGAATGTTGACATCATCAACCTGAAGCAACATTTTCTTTTGGCCTGATCGTTCTTCCATTACAACCTTGGCGTTATGAAATATATTGTCATTGAACGACTTTTTGAGATGTCCTTTTAAACGGTTTACTAAAGGGAAGATAGTGTTTGATGAACCTAATCCGTTTTGCATGAACAGACGTAATGTCTCACTAAAAATTCTGTGAATATATGGAGAAGAACTGTCAAATTCCATAAAGTTTTTCGGTCGTCCATCAGCAATGCTTAAAATCCTTTGTGCCGGCACATAGAACAATGTTTCAGCGTCCGATTTCGGCTTTAATGGTATTTGTTCTTTTGAGAAGCTGCGTCCATCAAGCTGAATTGAAGTGTTTTCTTTCCATACAGAAGCCATCCCGTCGCCATAATACACGTTTAGTATCTTGTCGATATTATGGCCAATGATGTAGTTGTATCTGTCAAGGTTGTCGATTACACTATCCCTGTCAACCACCAGTTTCAGCGTTTCAAGGGCAATGCTTTTGCCGCTTGCCTGTGGACCGACGAGAATCGTCAAGTCGCCAAAATCAATATCAATGCTGCCAAGCGGACCTAAATTCGAAATCTTGAGATTATTCATACGACTGCCATTTATTTTTTTTGATGAACTTTTAATGAACACGCAAAAATAACACATCTTTTCAAATCTCGACACAAAAAAATCCGCTTCACATCAGCAAGGCGGAGTTTTTCATATTATTTGCTTAGGCAAATTACTTGTTTTCGCTGAATTTCTTGAAATTTAGAAATGTCTAGCGTTGAACATATTTGAATTCAAAGATTGCATCAATTGCTTTTCTTTTTCTCGAAAGAGCAAAGCATGCTACCATGTGATCCCCAACTCTTTCAGTGCATTTTGAGCATCAATATCACCCAATTGTGCGGCCTGTTTCAAATGGCTTTTGCATTCACTTGAATAATATGGATAACACCATGCAAAAAGACGGTGAATATATCCACTGTCGGCATCAGGCATTTCCAATGCCTTTTCATAACATTTTATTGCCTGCTCTTTGTCGCCAGCGGTGCAACAATAAATAAGCCCCAATTGCCTGTAGCCATCAGATTTTGTTGAATCAATGGCTATGGCTTTCTCACAGTAACTTTTTGCGACATTGAAATTCTTTTCATAGTACCGTGCAGATAAAATATATGCTGTGTATTTATCCTTTTCAAATAACAACGATATTACATTAATGAATTCGTCTTCGTATGTTCTGTCATTGAAGTCTAATGACGTCCCATCATCGGGCGAAAAATGCAAAGCCAATCCGTAAGCATATTGTTTTAACAGTTTGTCGAACTTTACGCAAGTACCATCTTTCAGTTCGGTGTTGGCATAAAATGCTGACTTCAGAAGAGGCATTTGGGCTTCCCATGCGTCATCTGCAGATGGAGCTAAACTTCCCTTTATCTTGGCATCAATATAATCTATTTCCCAATTTCGGTTGGTGATATTTGCGCTGATTGAGAGTTGTCTTGCATTGTGAATATGCTTCTGCGCTAACATATAGTCGGATGACTTTAACTCTTTATAAGCAAGACATATTAGGGAATCCAATGGAATCTGGCTCTTCTCGTCAACTTTCAAGCCATTGTCTTTTGTCTGTTTTCCTGAAGTATGAATAACAAGGTTGTCGCCGTCAAACTCTATCCGTCCCAATTTTTTGATAGCAGACTGCCCAAGTAGCAAGGGAGCATCGGCGTTGTGAATGATGGCGGCTGACACATCATGTATCACGAGTTCCCCTATTTCGATTTTTTTTATTCTGATCCTTGTGTTTTCTGTCACAGAGCCGTCGGCAAGTTGAGCAAATGAGGTTCCCTTGATGTCATTCTCTTCAAGATATCCGTTTTTTGCCATAAAGATGGCCTCAGTCAAGGATATGCTTACCTCACTGGCCCCCGTATCGAATATGAAATTCAGGGGCAAACCATTCACTTTAGCAGGAATCATATATACGCCACCGACATTTTCCATCTTAATCATTACCGAACTATCCTCACCGCACGAGAAAAGCAGGAACGACAATACAAAAAGCCATAGAACTTTTTTCATAACTAGTATTTGTTTTTGATGTTATTTGAATTTTTTAATATCAAAAGTTGTGGAGGTCGAGAGACCTCCACAACTTGGATTTGCTCAGGCAAATTACTTGTTTTCGCTCAGCTTCTTGTAGCCTTCGTAGCGGAGCTTAGCAAACTGTTCGGTCTTGGCGAAGAGTTCCTTGGCTTCTTCTGGGAAGGTCTTCAGCAGTGAGTTGTAACGGACTTCACCCATGATGAACTGCTGGAACTTGCTCCAGTCTGGTTCCTTGCTGTCGAGGTGGAAGCCGTTCTGGCCAGCTTCTTCCTCTTCTGGGTTGAAGTGCCACAGATGCCAGTAACCACATTCGACGGCGAGCTTCTCTTCGAGTTGTGAGTGGCCCATGCCAATCTTAATGCCGTGGTTGATGCAAGGTGCGTAGCAAATGATCAATGATGGTCCGTGGTAAGCTTCAGCTTCCTTGATTACCTTGAAGTACTGAGCCTGTGAAGCGCCCATGGCGACTTGTGCCACATAGACGTAACCATAGCTCTTGGCAATCATGCCGAGGTCTTTCTTGCGAACCTTCTTACCTGAAGCGGCAAACTTAGCGACAGCACCGGCTGGAGTAGCCTTTGATGACTGACCGCCAGTATTTGAGTAGACTTCAGTATCGACGACGAGAACGTTGACATCTTCGCCAGAAGCCAAAACGTGGTCTAAGCCGCCGAAGCCGATATCGTAAGCCCAACCGTCACCGCCGAAGATCCACTGGCTCTTCTTGGTGAGGTGATCCTTGAGGTCGATGATTTGTTTGCAGTAGTCGCAGCCGCAAGCTTCGCAAGCAGCAACAATCTTAGGAGCCAGTTCCATGGTCTTGACGCCGTCTTCGCGGTTGTCAATCCATTCCTGGAACATTGCCTTCAGTTCTGCTGAGCAGCACTGGCAGTTGGCGATGGCTTCCTTCATGATGCGTTCAACGCGGTCGCGCATCTTGCGGGTAGCGGTAGCCATACCGAGGCCGAATTCAGCATTGTCTTCGAACAGTGAGTTAGCCCAAGCCACGCCCTTACCGCTTCTGTTGTTCTTGCAGTATGGAGTTGCAGGAGCTGAACCGCCGTAGATTGACGAGCAACCTGTTGCGTTGGCAATCATCATTCTTTCGCCGAACAACTGGGTGAGGCACTTGATGTAAGGTGTTTCACCGCAACCAGCGCAAGCGCCTGAGAACTCAAACAGAGGCTGAGCGAACTGGCTGTTCTTCACGTTGGCGAACTTGTCAATCATGTTGTCTTTGTAGGTGACTTTCTTCTGGCCATATTCCCAGTTCTCGACTTCAGCCATCTGGCTTTCGAGAGGTTTCATCACCAATGCCTTTTCCTTAGCAGGGCAGATGTCGGCGCAGTTGCCGCAACCTGTGCAGTCGAGGACTGAAACCTGCATACGGAAATGCATGCCGGCCAATTCCTTAGGCATCTTCATGTCGGCTGCCTTCATGCCAGCAGGAGCTGCTGCCATTTCAGCATCGGTCATAACCACTGGACGGATAGCTGCGTGAGGGCAAATCAGTGAGCACTGGTTGCACTGGATGCAGTTTGCAGGATTCCATTCAGGAACCACGGTAGCGACGCCACGCTTTTCGTAAGCGGTGGTGCCAGCTGGGAATGTACCGTCGATGATTTCCTTGAAGGCGCTAACAGGCAGGTCGTTACCGCACTGAGCAACCATCGGGCGCATCACCTTATTAATAAATTCAGGATCGTTGTCGTTGTGCATGAAGACGAAGTCGGTGCTGCAAGGCAGTTGAGCCCATTCGGCAGGGATTTCAACCTTCACGATTTCACCGCCACGGTCAACGGCTGCATAGTTCATGTTGACGATGTCTTCACCCTTCTTGCCATAGCTCTTCACGATGAACTTCTTCATCTGTTCGACTGCCAGGTCGTAAGGAATAACGCCTGAAATCTTGAAGAATGCGCTTTGGAGGATGGTGTTGGTACGGTTGCCAAGGCCGATTTCAGCAGCAATCTTAGTAGCATCGATGATGTACATGTTGATCTTGTGGAGAGCGAGATACTTCTTCACGAAATCAGGCAGATTGTTCTTGGTTTCCTCAACGCTCCATGGTGAGTTGTAAAGGAATGTGCCATTGTCTTTCAGACCTCTCAGGCAGTCATACTTGCTGAGGTATGAAGGAACGTGGACAGCGACAAAGTCAGGAGTACCGACGAGGTAAGGAGCCAAGATAGGCTGGTCACCGAAACGAAGGTGTGAGCAGGTGTAGCCGCCTGATTTCTTTGAGTCGTAGTCGAAGTAAGCCTGGCTGTATTTGTTGGTGTTGTCACCAATGATCTTAATGGAGTTCTTGTTAGCACCCACAGTACCGTCAGCGCCAAGGCCGTAGAACTTAGCCTCGAAGGTTCCCTTTGGAAGGATTGAGAACTCAGGAAGGATAGGCAGTGACTTGAAGGTAACGTCGTCGACGATACCGACAGTGAACTGGTTCTTTGGTTCGGCAGCTTCCATGTTGTTGAACACGGAGAGGATGTGAGCAGGAGTGGTGTCCTTTGAAGAAAGACCGTAACGGCCGCCAACGATGACAGGCTTGTTCGGGCAGTTCTTGAAAGCTTCGACGACATCCAGATAGAGCGGATCGCCGTTTGCACCTGGTTCCTTGGTACGGTCGAGGACCGTGATCTTCTTGACGGTCTTAGGAAGAACGTCAAACAGATACTTCACGCTGAATGGGCGATAGAGGTGTACGTTGACCATACCGACCTTCTTGCCTTCGGCGTTCAGTTTGTCAACCACAGTGCGGACCACGTCGTTGATTGAACCGATGGAGATGATGATGTTTTCGGCATCTGCAGCACCATAGTAGCAGAAAGGAGCGTATTCACGGCCTGTGATCTTGCTCATTTCCTTCATGTACTTGGCGACGATGTCAGGAATAGCATCGTAATATGAATTTTGAGCTTCGCGTGTCTGGAAGTAGATGTCAGGATTCTGAGCAGTACCGCGTGTTACAGGGTGTTCAGGATTCAGGGCACGCTTGCGATATTCGTTCAAGGCTTCCCAGTTGACGAGCTTAGCGACTTCGTCCTGGTCGGTGGCTTCAACCTTCTGGATTTCGTGTGAGGTACGGAAACCGTCGAAGAAGTGCAGGAAAGGCACGCGGCCTTCGATAGCTGCGAGGTGAGCGACTGGAGCCAAGTCCATGATTTCCTGGACTGAGCTGGTAGCCAGCATGGCGAAACCGGTCTGACGGCAAGCCATGACGTCGGCGTGGTCACCGAAAATTGACAAAGCCTGAGCTGCCAATGCACGAGCCGAAACATGGAAAACGCCTGGGAGCAATTCACCGGCGATTTTGTACATGTTAGGGATCATCAGCAACAGACCCTGTGATGCTGTGAAGGTGCTTGTGAGGGCACCAGCCTGCAATGAGCCGTGAACAGCGCCAGCAGCGCCGCTTTCAGCCTGCATTTCAACAACGCGAACATTCTCGTTGAAAATGTTCTTTCTGCCGCCTGCGCTCCATTCGTCAATGTACTCAGCCATTGGTGATGAAGGAGTGATAGGATAGATGGCGGCGACTTCGCTAAACATGTATGCGACGTGCGCAGCAGCGCAGTTACCGTCACAAGTCATGAATTTTTTTTCTGCCATT
>JAZQPN010000316.1:0-18255 GCA_045628585.1 Bacteroidales bacterium
TGGACGCAGACTGGCTCCTATGAGGCCCTGAAGCTCTATATTTTGATGAATTTCGACGGCATGAAGGACGACGTGGTGAAGATGATGGGCGGTGGGAAAGCCCATGTCGAGGTGGATTCCTACCTGAATACGATGACGGACTTTCACGGCAAGGATGACGTGTTCACCTATTTGATTCATCTGGGTTATCTGGCCTATGACAGAGAAAATCAGTTTTGCTACATACCCAATGAGGAAATCCGCAAACAGTGGTTGATTTCTGTCCAGTACGAACAGGACTATCAGCCAATCATTAAGCTGGTGAATGATTCAAAAGCACTTTTGGAAGCTACGATTAATAAAGATGAGGCAGCCGTTGCCGCTGCTTTGACCGAAGCCCATATCCGCGCCACCAATCCGCTGACTTACAACAGTGAAGCATCATTTCAGAGTGCCATCGGGCTGGCCTATTTCTATGCCAACTTGAAATACACGGTCATCAAGGAACTGCCGACGGGCAAAGGCTATGCCGACCTCGCCTTGATTCCATACATTCCGAACATTCCGGCGATAATCATCGAATTGAAAAACAATAAGTCGGCGGAATCAGCGATAAACCAGATTAAGGAAAAGAAATACGATGACCTGCTGGAACACTATCGGGGTGAACTGCTCTTTGTTGGCATCAACTATGATGCTGACACCAAGGAGCATCAATGCCGTATCGAGGAATGTGTGATTGAGTGATTGAGTGATGGCCTGCCTGTCAGATTATGGACTTGATTTCCTTAATGTCGAAAACAGAGAGTTTTCCGTTTCCATCGGAAAGTTGAAGCCGCCCGAAATCATCGACGCCTTCCATGAAAAGCCGTTTCCGGTTGCCTGCTGTTTCATATTCCGCCCAAGCGTGGTAACGGAAAAGATGGTTTAGGTAATTTTCGTTTATCGCAGAGAAATCTTTTTTTTCGCAACAATGTTTTAGACCATCCCTCTCGTCTTCCAAATGCCGGCAAATGGATAGAAGCAAAGGCTCCAAATCGTATGTCTTTCCTGTCAAGTTGCGCAGCGAGGCGGGATTTGTCGGCCAATCCTGAAATTCCAATTGGTTGACGTTTAGTCCAATGCCGATAATGGAGACATCCATCATTGTGCCTTTAATGGTGCTGTTGATGAGTATGCCGCCGATTTTATGGTTCTCGCAATAAATGTCGTTAGGCCATTTGATTTCAAATGTTTTTTCGGGCACAGCTTCTTTCAAAGCCTTGAGGATGCCGAGCGGCACGGCTTTGGAAAGCTGGAACTGCATGGCGGCCGGCAGGAAACTCATGTCGAAGGCAATGGAAAAGGTAAGGTTCTGGCCTTCGGCACTTTCCCAAGTGTTGCTGCCCATGCCTTTGCCCGCAGTCTGTCTGCAGGCGACGACCGCGCATCCGCTGATGTCGGTCGTCGCCTGCAAACGCTGCAAATAGGCGTTGGTAGAGTCGGTTTGCTCTATGTGCTTGATTTTTAGTGTCATTCGGCAACTTTAGTAATTTTTCTTACCGTCAAAAATACATTTTTTTGCAAAATGAATGATTTTGTATTGCAATTTGGCAAAATTTTTGCATTTTTGCAGTTACAATAACAATTAAAAATCGGTTTTACTATGATTAGAAAATCTTTACTTACCATGATGCTGCTTGCCATATTTGGCTTTGTGTCAGCACAATCGCTTCAGTTTGAGCTTAATGGTCATGTTTATGCTGATGGCGATGTAGTCCTTTGCAACGAACCAAATTTTGTTTTCGATGAAATGATCCAGCATTTCCAGATTCGCAACAATTCGAGCGAAGCCATCAATGTTGTCGTCAAGAAAGAGGAAATGGAGGTTCTTGAAGGCACGATGAATTACTTCTGCTGGGGCCTTTGCCTTTCTCCGGAAGTTTATGTTAGCCAGCCTGTAGCAATGGAAGCAGGTGCTGTTTCTGGTGAAGAAGACTTCGCCATTCATGTCAGTTTCGATCCCGAATGGACTATGGATCCTGCTCAGTGGTTGCAAGGTGCTGTCGTGATGAAGTACACAGCATACAACGAAAGAAATGAAGACGACAAGGTGAGCGTCATCGTCAAGTTCGTTTATGAATACACTTCAGTCGAAGATCATCAGGTGGGCATGAGTCAGGCATATCCGAATCCTGCTTCATCAGTCGTCCGTTTCGATGTCAATTGCGGAGGTGCTGCTTCAGTTGAGCTTTTCAATCTTCTTGGTCAGAAAGTGCTGAATCAGAGCGTTGAAAACGGTCAGGTCGTTCTTTCTGTCGCTGATTTGAACGAAGGCGTTTACTTCTGCAACCTCAAGGTCAACGGCCAGGTTGTCAAGACGGAAAAATTCATTGTAAAGAAATAAGAAGAGTTTTTTCATATTTTTTGCTTTTTTTATGGGCGCGGCTGGAAAGTCGCGCCTTTTTTGTGCCAATTATAGGCACTTCAAAGCTTTGTCAATTTCAGCAATTTGCTGGCGCAGAAAATCATCTTCATCGTCGTTTTCGTGATAAATGATGAAATCGGCGAGGCGTCGCTTTTCGTCCTCAGTCCATTGTGCTTTCATGCGGATATAGGCATCTTCCGGTGTGCAATGGTCGCGGGCCACAATGCGGCGGAGACGCGTGTCTTCGGAAGCCGAAACCATGATGACGGCATCGAAAAGGTGTTCGATATGCTTCTCAAAAATGATGGCGGATTCGTACAAGACGTAAGGTGCCTCTTGCGGTTCCGCCCATTCTGAAAAATATTGGTTTAAAGCGGGATATAAGGTTTTTTCAACGAAAAGGCGTGATTCCTCATCGTTGAAAATGAGTTTTGAAAGCCAGGCTTTGTCGAGGGTTCCGTCGGGAAGGTAGATTTCTTCTCCGAAACGGGCTTTCATGATTGCTTTGATTTCGTCGCGGTAGTAAAGCTGTTTCGCTTCGTAATCGGAATAAAACACGGGAATGCCTCGCGTTTCGAACAGGGCGCAAATCCACGACTTGCCGCAGCCGATGTTACCGGTTATCCCTATCTTTTTCATTGCTGATGATGATATATTCCACACGGTCGGGCGTGATGCCAAGCACCTGCACATTGCTGGGTGAGTCCAAATCGACATGCAGCAATGGATTTCGGTTTTCGATGTCGCTTGCAGTGACGCTTGCAGTGAATGCGTCAGCACTAGTGCTGGCATAATCCTTAATGGCAATCAGGCACTTTACGTTGATTGCCGATGGAATGAAACGGATTTCAAGACTGTCGATAGGCTGCACTGGAACTTCAATGTCGATTTCCGTGTATTTCTCAATGTCGATATTGACTTCCACCTGGTCGATGTTGCATCGGATGGCTCCGTCCATCAAGTTGAGCGGCACCGTTTCGCTAAAGCTCTGGCTGAGGTTTTCCTTGACAATCGGCTGAGTTTCGATGGTGTGAATTTCTGCAAGCATTTCCTCTGTGCCGTACACCGTAACGCTTGCCGGTGTAATGATGGGCAGTCCGTAGCGGTCGTATTGACGTTGCAGATGCAATTCGTCTTTCAGTGTGACGGGCACGACTTTCGACTTTAGGTTTTCCATATTGAAATAGATGGTTGCGTCGTTCATGGTGATGTCGGTGACGTCGATGTCCAATCGCTCGGCAAGACGCTCGGCAACGTAATTGCTGCTGAATGAATATGTTATGTCGCCATTGAGGCGATAGGGGACATCGTTGAGCGAAATGCTGACCGTGCGTTTCTGCTCCCTGATGAGGTTATGGGCTAAAGTGCGGAATCCGTTGGCTTCGAAAGCAAATTTCACGTTTTGCGTAGGCGTGGAAATCCATTTGTCGGAGGGCACAGCTTCAATCTGCAAGGTGAAGGAAGATTGCGTGGTGTAGTCTTTCGACAATTTGATAAGTAGCCACAAAGCCGATGAAATGGCGAGAAATACGATGAATGTCAGTGATTTCCGCTTGACCTTAGCGTTCATTTTCTTGATAAATTAAAACTGCCAGCCATAATCGATTATGGCCGACAGTTGTTCCGTAAATAATGTTATTAAGCCTGACCGACACGGGTACTGTCCTTAACGATGGCGCTCTTTTCGATTTCGACTTCGGTGTCAGGAGCCAGTGAAAGGACCACGGTGTGTTCCTTCACTTCAGCGATTTTTCCGTGGAAACCGCCAATGGTGACAACCTTGTCGCCTTTTTTCAGTTCGTCGCGGAACTTCTGCTCTTCCTTGGCTTTCTTGGATTGTGGACGGATGAAGAACAGCCAGAAAACGACGATGAGAAGCAGTAAAGGAAGTAATGAGCCCCAAGCTCCGCCTTTCGGTTGATTTACGTCTTCTAATAAAATGGTAATGAGATTCATGATTGATTTGATGTTTAAGGATTTAAGATTTAATATTTAAGGATTAACTTTTAGACATTTAGATTTTTTGACTCTTAGACAATTAGACTATTTGATTATTTGATGGCATTTTTTTGCGTATGTCATTCCCGAGCGAAGCGTCATTCCCGCCGTCCTCCTCGCGAAAGCGGGGACGGGAATCTTATTTTATACTGTTGGTTATTATATTTTTATGAAATTGAACAATTTTGAACTTTTGAAAAACTGAAAACTGATAACCGAAAACTGATAACCCCCAAAATTAAAACTCATCGGGTGTCATCACATCGGCCTTAAGGCGAAGAACAGTCGTTGAAGGATTGGTGTTCGAGGTCACTGACAATGTCCTTGATTGGAATCCGTGGTGGCCTTTGCTGTCGTAGGTGGCTTTGATGAAACCGTCTTGGCCTGGTTTGATAGGTTCGCGCGGAAAATCGCCGGCAGTGCATCCACAACTGGTTTTTACTTGCGTGATAAGTAGGGGCGCGTTACCAGTGTTGGTGAAATGGAATGAATAGGTGACGACTTCGCCCTGAAGTAGTTTCCCGAATTCGTGTTCCATTTTGTCGAAAGTGATGACGGCTTCTTTGCCGGAGGTTTGTTCCGCCGACTTTGGATTGTTGACCAGATTAGTCGAAAGGGAATCGTCGCCATTGCCGCCGCAACTTGTCATCATGCCTAAGGCTAATATGACTATTGGAAATAAATGTTTCATTCTCTTGTGATTTCTTTGTTATTTGCTGCCTCTGAAAATCATCACTGAACCTTGGTAATTGGCATCTTGTTTCAGGCCGTGACATTTCAGCACGTAGAAATAAGTGCCATCAGGCAGGTTGTCGCCGTCCCAGTCGTTGTGATAATCATTCGATTGATAGACGATGCGTCCCCAGCGGTTGAAGACGATCAATTCTGATGATTCGTAATAACTGCTTAAAGGTTCGTAGTTTTCGTATTCGTATTGGGCTTCAGGCTCCGAATCGCCTCTTGTGACATTTCCGTTTCCGTTTCCGCCATTGTCGATGTTGCCACCTGATTCGTCTATCGAAATGATGAAATAATCGTTGGCTCCATCGCCGTTTGGCGTGAAAACGTTAGGGACTCTCAGTTTCACCGGGTTCACCTTGATGGTCTTATAATAAGAGGTGTCGCAGCCTTGCGGGTTGTAAACCTTCAATTCAGTAGTGAAATCGCCCACATCGACGTAGGTGAAACGCGGTTGCTCTTCGTTGGAGTTGAGGCCGTATTGCGAGTTCAGAACCCAGTAGAAATTGGATATGTCTATTGAGTCGATGGACTTGTTTTCGAAAGAGAAGGTGACATGTGGGTTTTGCAGATAGACCGTGTCGCCTGGGTCGGTTGTGATTTCGACAATCGGGTTTGGGTAGGCTTTGGTGAGGGTGCTGTCGGTTTGCGGGCAGCCGTACCCGTCGGTGACTTTGATTTTGTAGTATTTGAAAGCCTCCAGGCCGATGGCCAGCGAGTCGCAGCCAGGTGCGATGTGCAACGGGCTTATGTTTTGCCATTCGTAGGTGTAAGGTGCAACCGAACCATCGGCATAAGCGAGCACTTGGGCAGTCCGTCCGTTGTCTTCCTCGGCATTGCTGCAGGTTTTCAGGATTTGGCTGAAATGTATCTGGAAACGCGGCTTTACTTCGACTTTGAAAGGTTCTGATTCGCAAATCAGTTCCTGCGTATGCTTGTTGCGTATTTCAACGCTATAAATTGTTGTTTCAAAAGGTCTTACGTTGATTGCTGCAGTGGTTTCGCCTCCAGGAATCCAATAATAAGCGTATGTGGAATCCTGCATCACGCTAAGTGTAATTGGCGTTTCGCTGCAAATCGGCATTTCGGCGTTGCACGTTATGGTGCATGGGTCTTGAGCCTTCAGGCTTGCCGAAAACACTAAGGCTGCCCATAGGAGACCGAATCTTGTTATGATGTCTTTCACTTTCATTCTTCTAAGGAAACAAAATGCAAAAATAGGAATTTTTATGAAGTGGAACGAAATATGATGGTGTTTATTGTTAAGTAGGTGATCAAAATTAGTTTACATATTGAAAACGAGGCATCGAGGTCGCGGGAATGCGAGATTACGAGGCGTTCCGGCACCCCGAGACCTCGCAGTCTCGAAATCCCGTGTCCTTTATAATGTGGTTTAATTTTGAATAGTTACTTAAAAACTGATTTTTTGGAAAGAGAAACGTATGCCGAAAAACTTTTATCTTAGAAAAATGTGATGTTTTGCACATAACACGTTGGAAAAATGTGATTTCTCTTTATTTTTTGTATTGATAAAAAATGTAATTTTGCAATTCAAACCCGATTTTAAATTATTAAATCTTGAATTTTTAAATCTTTAAATCTTTGAATATTAAATCATTAAATCACACAATATGAACGCACTCAACGATTTTCAAAAAGAGATTCTGGCAGGCATTCCCGATGAACTGCCGGAAGTGAAAGAATACGACAAGAATATCAATCATGCTCCGAAACGCAAGGACATCCTGACCAAGGAAGAAAAGCAGCTCGCCATCCGCAACGCATTGCGCTATTTCCCTGCAAAATTCCACGCTACATTGGCTCCTGAATTTGCTGAGGAACTGGAAAAATACGGTCGCATCTACATGTACCGTTTCCGTCCTTCCTATAAGATGTATGCCCGTCCGGTGGAAGAATATCCTGCAAAATGCCGCCAGGCAGCAGCCATCATGCTGATGATTCAGAACAACTTGGATCCGGCTGTGGCACAGCATCCTCACGAACTGATTATCTACGGCGGCAATGGCGCCATTTTCCAGAACTGGGCTCAGTATCGCCTCGTGATGCAGTATCTTGCCAACATGGAAAACGACCAGACTTTGGTCATGTACAGCGGTCATCCGATGGGATTGTTCCCAAGCCACAAGGATGCGCCTCGCGTTGTCGTCACTAACGGCATGATGATTCCAAACTACAGCAAACCGGACGATTGGGAGCGTTTCAATGCTCTCGGCGTGACGCAATACGGACAGATGACGGCTGGTTCCTATATGTATATCGGACCACAAGGCATCGTCCACGGCACGACCATCACCGTTTTGAACGCTTCGCGTAAGCAGGGCGGCAGTTCGGCTGGCAAATTGTTCATCACGGCTGGCTTGGGCGGCATGTCGGGCGCTCAGCCGAAGGCTGGCAACATTGCCGGTGTGGTTTCCATCACGGCTGAAATCAATCCAAGCGCTACGCAAAAACGTTTCGACCAAGGCTGGGTCGATGAAGTTCAAGACGATTTGGATGAACTTTTCAAGCATGTTCTTGCATCAGTCGAGAAGAAGGAAGCCCGCAGCTATGCCTATCAAGGCAATGTGGTCGACCTTTGGGAATATGCAGCCGAGCACAACATCCACGTTGATTTAGGTTCCGACCAGACATCATTGCACAATCCTTGGGCTGGAGGTTATTATCCTGTCGGACAGAGTTTTGAGGAATCAAAGGATATGATGGCTAACAATCCGGAACTGTTCCGCGAAAAGGTGCAGGCTTCACTGCGCCGTCATGTGGCCGCCATCAACAAACTGACCGCAAAAGGCATGTATTTCTTCGATTATGGCAATGCCTTCCTGTTGCAGAGCAGCCGCGCTGGTGCCGATATTCTCAACGAAAAGGGAGGTTTCCGTTATCCTTCCTACGTTCAGGACATCATGGGCCCGATGTATTTCGACTATGGCTTCGGTCCATTCCGTTGGGTTTGCGCTTCGGGCAAGCCTGAAGATCTGGCCGTCACCGACGACATCGCCTGCAAGGTCTTGGAAGACATCGCAAAGACGGCTCCGGAAGAAATCCGTCAGCAGATGCACGACAACATCCAGTGGATTCGTGGCGCACAGGCCAATCATCTGGTGGTCGGTTCGCAAGCCCGTATCCTTTATGCCGACTGCGAAGGCCGCACGAAGATTGCCGCCGAATTCAACAAGGCAATTGCTGATGGCCGCTTGAGCGGACCAGTTGTTTTGGGCCGCGACCACCACGATGTTTCTGGCACCGACTCGCCATTCCGCGAGACTTCAAACATTTACGATGGCTCGTGCTACACTGCCGATATGGCCATTCAGAATGTCATTGGCGACGGTTTCCGTGGCGCTACCTGGGTCAGCATCCACAATGGCGGTGGCGTTGGCTGGGGCGAAGTCATCAACGGTGGTTTCGGCATGGTGCTCGATGGCTCTGCCGATGCTGACCGTCGCTTGCACTGCATGTTGCATTGGGATGTCAACAATGGCATTGCACGCCGCAACTGGGCACGCAACGAAGGCGCAACATTCGCCATCAAGCGTGCTATGGAAGTGGAGCCTCGCCTAAAAGTTACGCTGCCTAATTTGGTGGAAGACAGGGTTTTGGAAGGCTTGTTCTAATCAAGTAATACGTATGTTATGAGTGAAGCGTTCTGAAAAGGGCGCTTCACTTTTTGTTCTTGGAATATGATTCGGCATGAAAAAAGAGTGTGGCATTTATGCATCCATGTCTGTTTTTTTCAATTTGTCTTTTCTTTTTTCATATTTTTGCCATACTTTTTTCAGTGTTTGCCGTCGTCCTTTTGGGACTGATGTGGCGAAGCTATAAAAGCAAATTATAAACATAACGGCAAAAAAAATCAACTATGATAAATAGAAAACGTATTTTCCTGTGCCTCGCACACATGAGCGAAGACGGTATTGAACAAAAGTATATCCAAAAGGCTTTCGATGACAATTATGTTGTGCCTTTGGGACCGAATGTGATCCAGTTTGAAGAAGAACTGGAAGCTTATATGGGCCAGGGCAAGCAAGTTGTCGCATTGAGTTGTGGCACAGCTGCGGTGCATCTGGCGCTAATCGCTTGTGGCGTAGGCCCTGGTGATGAAGTCTGTGTGCAGTCGTTCACTTTTTGCGCCTCGAGTCATCCGATTACTTATCTTGGCGCCAAGCCAGTGTTCATCGGAAGTGAAGCTGATACTTGGAACATGGATCCGGTCTTGTTGGAAGCTGCCATCAATGACCGTATTGCCAAGACTGGCCGCAAGCCGAAAGCTATCATCCCGGTGGCGCTTTACGGTATGCCTTACCGCATAGAAGAAATTATGGCCATCGGTGAAAAATATGACATTCCGGTCATTGAGGATGCCGCCGAAGGCTTTGGCAGTGAATATAAAGGACAAAAATTAGGAACTTTCGGACGTTTCGGTGTGCTTAGTTTCAATGGCAACAAGATGATCACTACTTCTGGTGGCGGTGCCCTCGTTTGCCCTGACGATGAGTCGGCGTCGAAAATCATGTGGTATGCTACTCAGGCGCGTGAAGCTTATCCGTATTATCAGCATGAAGCCATTGGCTATAATTATCGTATGAGCAACATTTGCGCTGGGATCGGCATTGGCCAGATGACGGTTGCGGATGCTCATGTTTCGCATCATCGCCATATTGCTGAAATGTATCGGGAAGCCTTTGCAAATGAGGAAGGTGTTGATTTCCATGACGGAAGCATTGACGGGTCGAATTTTTGGCTCAATACCATAACCTTAAGTCCATCACTGAACATCAAGGGACAGGAAAACGCTTATGGCGTGGCCGTGCAAGGTGCCGTAGGCGGTGCCGCTGGCGTGGTTCATGGCGGCGGAAGCCTGCACACCGATTGCGAGCCGAATGCCAATGTGGAGGCACTTCGTGTCTATCTGGACAAGGCTGGCATTGAGGCGCGTCCGCTTTGGAAACCCATGCACAAGCAGCCCGTCTATGCGGATGCGGCGGTCTATACAAACGGCTTGGAGGAAGATTTGTTCAAGTGCGGCATGTGTCTGCCAAGCGGCCCTTGTGTCACCGACGACGATGTGCGGTATATCATCAGCAAAATTCTCGAGGCCAGGGTGTAAAGAATATCAAGTCATGCTATGGAAAAGACAGCGTTAATCACAGGTATTACCGGTCAAGACGGCTCTTTCCTTGCAGAGTTTCTGCTTGAGAAAGGCTATGAAGTACACGGCATCATCCGCCGTTCATCCTCATTCAACACAGGACGCATCGAACATCTCTACCTCGACGAGTGGGTGCGCGACATGAAGAACAAGCGCCTCCTCACCTTGCATTATGGTGACATGACCGATTCATCCTCGCTGGTGCGCATCATACAGAAGGTGCAACCCGATGAAATCTACAACCTCGCTGCCCAGAGTCATGTGAAGGTCTCTTTCGATTGCCCTGAATATACGGCCGAAGCCGATGCCGTAGGCACCTTGCGCCTGCTCGAAGCCGTGCGCATCCTCGGCATGGAGAAGAAATGCCGCATCTATCAGGCATCTACCTCCGAACTCTTCGGTCTGGTGCAGGAAGTGCCGCAGAAGGAGACCACGCCTTTCTATCCACGTTCGCCATACGGTGTCGCCAAGCAATACGGTTTCTGGATTGTGAAGAACTACCGCGAGAGCTACGGCATGTTTGCCGTCAACGGCATTCTCTCCAACCACGAGAGCGAACGTCGTGGCGAGACCTTCGTCACCCGCAAGATTACCTTGGCCGCAGCACGCATCAAGCAAGGCTTCCAGGACAAGCTGTATTTGGGCAACTTGAATTCGCTCCGCGACTGGGGCTATGCCAAGGACTATGTGGAGTGCATGTGGCTCATACTCCAACAAGAGAAGCCTGAGGACTTCGTCATCGCCACGGGCGAATACCACACCGTGCGCGACTTCTGCACTTTGGCTTTCCATCATGTCGGCATCGAATTGCGTTGGGAAGGCGAGGGTGTCAATGAAAAAGGCATCGACAAGGCCACGGGTAAGGTTTTGGTCGAAGTTGATCCGCGTTTCTTCCGTCCTGCCGAAGTGGAGCAACTCCTCGGCGACCCGACCAAGGCCAAGACGCTCTTGGGCTGGAACCCGCGCAAGACGAGTTTCGAGGATCTGGTGAAAATCATGGTTGAACACGACATGAAGTTCGTGAAGAAACTTTACCTCAAGGCGCAAATGGAAGATTAGGTTTTCCTAGTTGTCAGAATTTTGAGATTGATTTATTCCTCAAGAATTTGTGAATTTGTGAATCGTTCGGTTCGGTGATTCCTATCTTGGAATTGATAAGAATCTAAAGAGAAAAATCAAGATTTTTCATTGGGATGAAACCATATAAAGAGCGTAAATGAATTTGATCTATCCACAAGAAAGCAAGAAACTACTTGGATTAGCGATGCAGTTACATCGTGAATTAGGCCGCGGTTTCAAGGAAAAAGTATATCAAGATGCTTTTGAAGTATTGCTGCAAGAGAACAATATCCCTTATATCAGGGAAGCACATATCAAATTGGAATATCATGGCGTTACGCTTGAACATGATTTTTTCTATGATTTCTTATGTTATGATAAAATCGGAATAGAACTAAAAGCTTTAAAAGAATTAGATGGAGAATGTGATTCGCAAATAATTAACTATTTACATGTCAGCAATCATCAATTAGGATTATTATTGAATTTTGGTTCAAATAGCCTTGAATATAAATTCTTTCCCAATTCTTGGCATCATAGAGATTCCATTTCCATTCCTGATACCTCAAAAGTACGACAATAGCTATTTCCGAATATCGCCAAAACGAGCGAAGCGAGTATCTCCCAATTCATATAAATTCAAATCTACGACCCAAAATGGCATCACTAATTCACTAATTCTAGAGAAAAAAGATAATAATGAACAAAGACAGTAAGATATTTGTAGCGGGCCACCGCGGGATGGTAGGCTCTGCCATCGTCCGTGAGCTGCAAAAACAAGGCTACACGAACATCATAACACGAACACACAAGGAACTCGACCTCTGCCGTCAGGATGCCGTCGAGGCTTTCTTCGCACAGGAAAAGCCCGAATATGTTTTCCTCGCTGCGGCAAAAGTGGGCGGCATCGTCGCCAATCAGAACGCACTTGCCGATTTCATGTACGACAACATGATCCTCGAGATGAACGTCATCCATTCGGCTTGGAAGAACGGTTGCAAGAAACTCGAGTTCCTCGGTTCTTCCTGCATTTATCCGCGCATGGCGCCTCAGCCGATGAAAGAGAGCTGCCTACTGACCTCCGAACTGGAGAAGACCAACGAGGCTTATGCTTTGGCGAAGATCAGCGGACTGAAATATTGCGAGTTCCTCAACCGCCAGTATGGCACCGACTACATCAGCGTGATGCCGACCAACCTCTATGGCCCTAACGACAACTATCATCCGGAACACAGCCATGTGCTGCCGGCCCTCATCCGTCGCTTCCACGAAGCCAAGGTGAATGGCCTCAAGGAAGTCACTTGCTGGGGCGATGGTTCGCCATTGCGCGAATTCCTCTATGTTGACGACCTGGCCAACCTTTGCGTCTTCCTGATGAACAATTACAGCGGCAACGAAACCGTCAACGCGGGTACGGGCAAGGAACTCACCATCAAGGCATTGACAGAACTGGTCGCCAAGGTGATCGGTTACGAAGGCGAGATAAAATGGGACACTACACGCCCCAACGGCACACCACGCAAGCTACTCGATGTAAGCAAAGCAGCCGCTCTAGGCTGGACCTACAAGACCGAACTCGAAGACGGCATCCGTCTCGCATACGAAGACTTCTTACATAACCCAATGCGCGCTGAACGATGAAACGATATTGCCAAACCCTCACTCTTGTCGATGACGAGGCCATGATAGAGAAATATGTAGAGGTGCACAGCCATGTGTGGCCCGAAATCATCGAAGGCCAGCACCAAGTAGGCATTCTCTCGATGGAAATATACAGAAATAGGCGACAGCTCTTCATGATTGTCGATACCGTTGACGACTTCGACTGGGAACGCGACATGGCACGGCTCAGCACCTTGCATCGCCAGGCCGAATGGGAAGCTTACGTGGCACAGTTCCAAGGCTGTGACCCCAACGCACCTTCTGCCGAGAAATGGAAGTTGATGGAACAGATTTTCGACTCCGAAAAATGAATCATATATAGCGCAAGCGCTAGAAATACTTGTGGAAATCTTTTGGAGGAAATTTCTTAATAATGGATTTCCTCCCATGATTTCTTGCGAAGCAATAAAAAGAAAACAACAAAATGAAGAAAGTATTCGTATCAGGTTGTTACGACCTGCTGCACAGCGGCCATGTTGAGTTTTTCCGTCAAGCCGCACAATATGGCGACCTCTATGTAGGCATTGGCTCCGACCAGACCATCCTGCACTACAAGAACCACCGCACCCTATATCCCGAACAAGAACGCCTCTTCATGGTGAAAGCCATCCGCTATGTGAAAGACGCCTTCATCAACGGTGGCGATGGGGTAATGGACTTCAACGGCACCGTCGATAGGATTAAGCCCGACATCTTCGTGGTGAATGCCGATGGCGCCTCCGAAGCCAAGAGGCAGTTCTGTGCCGAACGTGGCATCGAATATGTGGTGCTGCAACGCACTCCATCGGAAGGTCTCGAAGCCCGCAGCAGCACTTCCATCAAAGCCAGTCACAGCCAAGCGAATGCTGATAAGCGGATGCTGAGCAAAGCCGAAGCACCGCAACAACCATCACCTACTTTCTGCCAGATTCCAACCCGTCTCGACCTCGCCGGCACCTGGATCGACCAGCCGTACGTGAACTGCTACGCTCCCGGATGGGCACTCACCATCTCACTCGAGCCTACCTTCGAGGTGCGCGAACGCTGTGGCCTCTCCACCTCGACACGCAACATGATCAAGAAGATTTGGCCTATGCAACTGCCCGACATGAATCCCGAGATGCTCGCCAAACTCGTGTTCTGCTTTGAGAACGACCCTGAACGCTCTGATGGCATCATCAGCGGAGCACAAGACTCCATTGGCATCTGTATGCCCGGACTGGTGCGCCACTACTACGATAAACTCTACTGGCCCATCAAGTTCGAGCACTGCGACGACAACGACATACTCGACTGGCTCGAACAGCACCTCGTCATGATTCCCATGGACCCACGCTGCCCAGGCTGCTCGGTGGTAGAGGGCAAAGACATCACCGAAACCAAGGTGAAGAACCTCGCCAAGGCCGCCGACGACTGCTGGGATGCCATCATGAAGATGGACCTACAAGGCTTCGCCAAGGCTTATCAAGCCTCTTTCGAAGCACAAATCAGCATGTTCCCTGCCATGGTACAAGGCTGCGTGCAAGGCTTCATCGACAAATATTCCGTTATGGACGACGTGTTGGCATGGAAAATGCCCGGTGCCGGTGGCGGAGGCTATCTCGCCTGTGTGGTCACCGATAGCAACCTTTTCTGCCAAAAACATCCCGAAGCCATCGCTCTGACAATTAGAAGGAAAAACGACAGTACCAGAACAACCTTCAATTAATTTTACCTAATTTTGTCTTTTCTAATTTCGTCCTCTATGGAAAAAATAGTTTCTCGACTGTGCGACTTTATCTTCGGCAAACATAAGAATAACAGCATTCCACGTACCTGGATTTTGCTTGTCGATTTATTCATCGTCATTATATCCTATGCCATCTCTTTGTTCCTAATTTACTACAACAATCTCGGCAAATTTGTCAGCGAATTAAAATTGGTATTTTTACCGCTTTTTGTGTATCTAGTCGTATTCCGCATGACAAAGACATACGATGGCATGCTGCGCTATTCGGGTTTCAACGACATCCTGAAAATCTTCAAAAGTTGCTCCCTTGCAGTTGGAATCGTTGTATTGGGAAAACTCATTACCGTTCAATTTAATAGCTCTTTGGCCGTAATGATTTTTCCTCGCTATATCGTCACCTTATACCATTACCTCATCACCATGGTCATCATGGTCATCATGCGACTTTCCATCAGGCGAATCTACAACGAAGTGTATAAAAATCCTCAAAAAAAGGAAAATACCATCATCTACGGTGCTGGCGATGCGGGAACCATGCTCCAACGCACATTGAGCCAAGACACCGAATCTATTTTGAAACCTGTGGTTTTCATTGACGACAACACTATGCGACAAGGCAATAGAATCAACACCATCAAGGTGCTTGACCCTAATGAGATCCTAACTCCGGAATACATCAAGGAACACGAAATCAAGAACATCGTTCTGGCTATCCCAAGCCTCAAGGATGAGCGACGCAAGCAAATCATCGAACGATGCCTTGCCTTAGGACTTAACGTGAAAACCATTCCTTCGTTCAACAAATGGATAGATGGAAAACTCTCCAGCAATCAGGTGAAAGACATCAAGATTGAAGACCTCTTGGGCCGCAATCCTATCATCTTGGGCAAGGAAAACGTACAACGCGAAATCAACGGCAAAGTCGTGCTCGTGACAGGTGCCGCCGGTTCCATCGGTTCGGAGATTTGCCGTCAGGTGATGCACTACGAACCCAAGATGCTCATCATGCTCGACCAAGCCGAATCGCCCATGTACGATTTCCAGTTCGAGATGAACAACAACCCCGACTTCAAGGAAATGAAAGACCGCATGACCTTTGTCATCACCAACGTGAAAGACCTGCGCCGTATCGAGGAAGTGTTTGCACACTACAAGCCACAAGTCGTTTATCATGCTGCGGCCTACAAGCATGTGCCTTTCATGGAAGAGAACGCCTACGAAGCCGTCTATGTCAACGTGTTCGGCACCAAAAACGTCGCTGATATGGCCATGAAATACGGTACGGAGAAATTCGTGATGATTTCGACCGACAAAGCCGTGAATCCTACCAATGTGATGGGAGCCACAAAACGCATTGCCGAGATATACACCCAAAGCCGCAACAGCGGAACCAAGTTCGTGACCACACGTTTCGGCAACGTGTTAGGCTCAAACGGCTCAGTGGTGCCGCTCTTCCGCAAGCAGATTGAACAAGGTGGACCAATCACTGTCACCGACAGGCGCATCATTCGCTATTTCATGACCATCCCCGAAGCATGTAGCCTTGTGCTCGAAGCTGGCAGCATTGGCGAAGACGACGACATCTTCGTGTTCGACATGGGCGAGCCTGTGAAGATTTGGGATTTGGCCGAACGTATGCGCCAATTATCTGGAAAGACCAACATTGAGATTGTGGAAACTGGCCTACGTCCTGGCGAGAAACTCTACGAAGAAGTGTTAGCCAAAAAGGAAGACACACTGCCTACTGAGAACGAGAAAATCATGCGCGCTAAAGTACGACAATACGAAGAACCATACGTTGACAAAGTCATCGCCGTGTTGCATGAACAGCTCCTTACCTTGGACGAGTTCAAGATTGTGGCACAGATGAAAAACATCGTCCCCGAATTCAAGTCGAACAACAGCGTGTTCAGCAAACTCGACAAGTAAATGTACACCCTTCATACCGATTCCTTACACCGCATCGCCTACGCTACCGATGCGTCGGCTTATCGTGAGATTCCCGAAGGTGTAGCCTATCCCGAAACGGAAGACGACATCGCCGCACTCATCGAATTGGCTCATGAGCGTCACACCCACCTCATACCGAGGGCGGGCGGCACTTCCATTGCCGGTCAGGTGGTGGGTAGCGGCATCGTGGTTGACATCAGCAAGCACTTCAAGCGCATCCTTGAGGTGAACCAAGAGGAGAAGTGGGTGAGGGTGCAGCCTGGCGTCGTCCTCGACGAACTCAACCTTGCCCTCAAACCCTACGGACTGTTCTTCAGTCCGGAGACCTCGACAAGCAACCGCTGCTGCATTGGCGGCATGGTGGGCAACAACTCATGCGGCAGCCATTCGCTCATCTATGGCTCGACCCGTCATCATGTGCTGCAACTCAAGGGCTTCCTCAGCAACGGTTCGCGATTCGACACTGCGGTCAGAGGCAACAGCCCTTTGGAGCAGAAGATATATACCCAACTCGAAAGTTGGAAAAACGATGCCGCCACACGCGCATTGATAGAGGAAAGCTATCCTGACAAGGCCTTGCGACGTCGCTCATGCGGCTACGCCATCGACGAAGCCATCGAAGGCGACACCATCGACCTCTGCAAACTCATCTGCGGGTCGGAAGGCACCTTGGCCTTCGTCACCGAGATAAAGCTCAACCTCGACCCACTGCCACCCAAGGAGAAGATGCTACTCTGTGCCCACTGCGACACCTTGCAGAAGAGCTTCTTAGGCAACCTCGTCGCCCTCAAGCACCATCCCGCCGCAGTCGAGTTGATGGACAGCAACATCCTGGACCTCAGCAAGGACAACGTCGAGCAGCAACGCAACCGTTTCTTTGTGGAAGGCAATCCGGCCGCCATTCTCATCATCGAACTAAGAGGCGACACACGGGAAGAAATCGATGCTGTGGCCGATGCGATTGAAAAGGACTTATGCGGTGAAACGCATAGATTCCTTTCGCCCATCGCCCATGTCATACCGACCGACGAAGGAGGGAGTGTATCTATGGGCGATGAACTCGGAATGACATGCGTTTCAGGTCCACTTAGCTATTGTTGCACACGCGTGTATGGTGCAGAGACTGCCAAAGTGTGGAGTCTGCGAAAGGCAGGCCTTGGTCTGCTCACAGGCATCAAAGGCGATGCCAAGCCCTTCGGTGTCATCGAAGACACAGCAGTGCTGCCAGAGAAGCTGCCCGCCTATATGGACGACTTCGCCAAGATGCTCGAAAGGCTTGGACTGAGTTGCGTCTATCACGCCCATATCAGTACGGGCGAACTGCACCTGCGACCCATCATCAACATCAAGGACAAGAACGGACGCGAGAAATTCCGTCAGGTGGCCTACGAGACCGCTCTGCTGGTGAAGAAATACAAAGGCTCGCTCAGTGGCGAGCATGGTGACGGCCGTCTGCGTGGCGAGTTCATCCCGCTGATGTATGGCGACAAGGTCTATCAGATGATGTGCGACCTGAAGCACTGCTGGGACCCTGACGGCATCTTCAACCTACACAAGATTACTGACACCCTACCTATGGACAGCATG
>JAZQPN010000317.1:0-6771 GCA_045628585.1 Bacteroidales bacterium
ACACGCGCTGAAGTCGATGCCGTGGCAACTGATTTGGAGCAAGCCTTGAGCGATTTGTGTTATGCTTGCAGCCGCGTTTACGGCAGCGAAACTTCCAAGGTCTGGAGCCTCAGAAAAGCAGGTTTGGGCTTGCTCAACGGCATGAAAGGCGATGCAAAACCGATAGGTGTCATCGAAGATACAGCCGTCATTCCAGAGTTTCTGCCCGATTATATGAAGGATTTTGGCGAAATGCTGAAACGCTTGGGCTTGGAATGTGTCTATCACGCTCACATCGGTACGGGTGAATTGCATTTGCGGCCCATCATCAACATCAAGGATGCCGATGAAAGGAAACTTTTCCGGCAGGTGGCGGAAGAGACGGCCATTTTGGTTAAAAAATACAAGGGAAGCCTCAGCGGTGAACACGGCGACGGCAGATTGAGAGGCGAGTTTATTCCATTGATGTATGGCGAAAAAGTCTACCAGCTGATGCGTGAAGTGAAGCATTGCTGGGATTCTGACGGTCTTTTCAACCTGCACAAAATCACCGATACGGAGCCGATGGACAGCCATTTGCGCTTCGAAATCAATCAGCCGTATGCCATCGAAAAACTTATCGGGACCGACAAGACCTATTACAATTGGAAAGCCGCTTTCGATGAGTGCAAAATCAAAGGCGCCACGGGAGCCAAAACCCAACTCCACGCCCTGATGTGTTCCATCGAGCAGTGCAATGGCGCCGGCGATTGCCGCAAAAGCAACCTGATTGGCGGCACATTGTGTCCTGCTTTCAAAGTCACGCACGACGAAACCAACGCCACTAGGGCAAGAGCCAATGTGCTGCGCGAGATGCTCACCCGAGGCGACGAAAAACTGCTGAAATCGCCTGAATTGGCCGAAGTGCTCAACTCTTGCTTGGTTTGCAAAGGCTGCCGTAGCGAATGTCCGTCGAATGTCGACATGACGCGCATCCGTTCCGAAATCCTGCAACAGAAATACGATGTCAACGGAACGCCTCTGCGCTCATTTGCCGTGGCAAGAATGGCCTGGGTCGAAAAATTCGGACATTTGGTGTGGCCTGTCTACAATTTCTTTGCTTCCTGGAAATTCTCATCCAACATCATCAAGAGAATCATCAGTTTCACGACAGAAAGGAACATACCTACATTGAGCCGCATGACCATGCGCGAGGCGGTGAAACTGGAACAATTAAAATCAAAATATTTCGGTAGAGACGTTGCCAACGTCTTTCCAAAAGGCAAGGTTTATCTATTCGCCGACGAATTTACCAATTATCAGGAAGCGGAAATCGGGCTCACCTTTGCCAAATTATTAATGAAATTGGGTTACGAGGTTGAGATACCGAAACACGTTGAAAGTGGTCGCGCTGCCATATCAAAAGGCTGCCTGAAACTGGCAAAGAAATTCGCCATCAAAAATGTCAATTTGCTGAAAGACAAAGTTTCAGCCATGACGCCTTTGGTTGGCATTGAACCTTCGTGCATCCTTTCTTTCCGCGACGAATATCCCGATTTGGTGCCGCCCGAAATGCGCAGCGTAACCCAAAGGTTGGGCAGAAACGCCTTGCTTTTCGATGAGTTCCTTATGCGTGAAGTGGCCGCCGGTCGCATTTCCGCTGACGATTTCAAACCGGATGCCGTTGAAATCTGGCTGCACGGACATTGCCACCAAAAGTCGTTGGTTGGCATTGACAAGACCGCCAAAGCCTTGCAATTGCTGTCGGGCGCAACGGTTCATGTCATTCCAAGCAGTTGCTGCGGCATGGCTGGCGCTTTCGGTTACGAAAAGGAACACTACAAGACTTCCATCGCCATCGGCGAAATGATTCTTTTCCCAACAGTGAGAAAAGCCATGGAAAAGCAAACTGCCGAAAAACCTGTAATCATTGCTGCACCAGGCACATCGTGCCGCCAGCAAATCCTTGACGGAACAGGCATCCGTGCCGTGCATCCGGTTGAAATTTTGCTGAAATGGTTAAAATAATCAATATTATTTGAAAAAGTAATGTGATATTGTATTATTTTTGTCGCAACAATACCTAAATTCATTCTCTATGAGAAAACTTATTTTTCGTTTTTTTGATTTTGTTTTTGGGAAACAGTCAAGTGGTTCATTACCAAGATTTTGGGTTTTGATTTTTGATATGTTTATAGTCATCGTTTCCTATGTCATGGCTATGGTTTTGCTGTTTTTCAATGACCTGAAAACTCCTTATTTTGATTACGATTGGAGTAGAATCATCGTGGTTCCTTGTGTTTATCTATTGATGTTTCTCATTTTCAGGACTCATGATGGCTTGATCCGTTATTCCGGATTTAATGACATACGCAAGCTTATCATTGCAAACACATTGGCCCTTAGCATCTTGGTTTTCAGCAAACAGATAGTTGAAGCCATCGATGCATCCGTTGCATATAGGGTTTTCCCAAGATTCCATATTGTCGTTTACCATTATTTCATCACTCTTGTATTATTGATTTTAAGCCGATTGACAATCCGACGCATTTACAATGAGTTTTATAAAATCCATAATGACAACAAGAAAAACGTGTTGATTTACGGCGCTGGTGAAGGCGGCCTGCTGCTGTATAGAACCCTCAGCCAGGATCAGGAATCGCCTTATCGGATTTTTGCCTTTGTTGATGACAATCCCCAAAAAAGAGGTAAAAACATCAACACAATCCAAATCATGTCGCCATCAAAAGCATTCAACAGCGTTTTTTTGAAGCAAAATCATATCGACACCTTAATCATAGCCATTCCAAGCCTGTCTGCCGATAAGAAGAAAAAAATCATCGAAAAGGCAATGGAATATGGACTGGAAATCAAGATTTTGCCTTCCTTCTCAAGCTGGTATAACGGACCAAAACACCCCGAACAGCTCGAAAACATCAAGATTGAAGACCTTTTGGGGCGTGAGCCTATCAAGCTTGACAACGTCAATGTGAAGCGCGAAATCGATGGAAAAGTGGTGCTGATTACAGGTGCCGCTGGAAGCATCGGCAGCGAGATTTGCCGTCAGGTGTTGCATTACAATCCTCAATTGCTGGTTATGGTCGACCAGGCCGAATCGCCAATGTACGATTTCCAGTTCGAACTGAAAAACTCCCCCGCTTTGAAACCTTTCGTTGATAAAATGGTCTTCATCATCGCCAATGTGAAAGACCAACGCCGAATGGAAGAGATTTTCAGCGAATACAAGCCGCAAATCGTTTATCATGCAGCCGCTTATAAGCACGTTCCTTTCATGGAGGAAAATCCTTACGAAGCCGTGTTTGTCAACGTGTTCGGCACAAAGAACATCGCTGATCTTTCCATGAAATACAATGCGGAGAAATTCGTGATGATTTCGACCGACAAGGCCGTGAACCCGACTAATGTGATGGGCACCACCAAACGCATCGCCGAAATTTACACGCAAAGCCGCAACAGCACCACCAAATTCGTCACCACTCGATTCGGCAACGTGCTGGGTTCCAATGGTTCTGTCGTGCCTTTGTTCAAGAAACAGATCAAGCAAGGCGGACCGCTTACCGTCACCGACAAGCGCATCATTCGTTACTTTATGACCATTCCGGAGGCTTGCAGCCTTGTTTTGGAAGCCGGTTCCATTGGCGATGACGGCGATATTTTCGTTTTCGACATGGGTCAGCCCGTAAAGATTTGGGATTTGGCCGACAAAATGCGTCAATTGGCTCACAAGCCTGACATCGAAATCAAGGAAATAGGCCTGCGCCCAGGCGAAAAACTTTACGAGGAACTGCTGGCTAAGAAAGAAAACACCGTTCCGACCGACAACCCGAAAATCATGCGAGCCAAAGTGCGCGAATATGATGAAAAGGATGTCGACAGCATGATCAGCGTTTTGCACGAGCAACTGATTACTTCCGACCAATTCAAGATTGTGGCGCAAATGAAAGTTATTGTTCCTGAGTTTATTAGCAACAACAGCATTTTTGAAAAACTAGATAAACATGAATAACTTCTGCATCATTATGGCTGGCGGCATTGGAAGCCGTTTCTGGCCTTTGAGTAAAGATAATTATCCGAAACAGTTTCTCGATATTTTAGGAACGGGCAAGAGTTTCATCCGCAGCACTTATGAGCGTTTCAGTCCATTGATTCCCGATGAAAACTTCCTCGTCGTCACAAATGCTGCCTACAAAAACCTCGTTTTGGAACACCTTCCCGAACTGAAACCCGAACAAGTGCTTTGCGAACCGGCACGCCGCAACACGGCTCCTTGCATCGCCTACGCCTGCTACCGAATCCAAAGCCGTTGTCAAGATGCTAACATTGTTGTAACTCCTGCCGACCATCTGGTAACAAACGAAACTGAATTTCAACGCATCATACAATTAGGTTTCGATTTTCTGAAAAGACAGGGCGATGCCTTGATGACCATCGGCATCAAGCCAAGCCGCCCCGAAACAGGTTACGGCTACATTCAGGTTCCAAAGCAAAATGACTTGCCCGAAGTCGTGAAAGTGGAAATGTTCAAGGAAAAACCGAACTACGAGACTGCGCTGAAATTCGTCGCCGAAGGCAATTATTTCTGGAATTCAGGCATTTTCATGTGGACATTGCAAGGCATCATGAATGCCTTCAAGACCAATCTGCCCGACATGGTGAAACTGTTCGATGAAGGCAAGGACAAGTTTGGCACCGCCGAAGAACAATCTTTCATCAACCAGCGTTTTCTTGACTGCCAGAACATCAGCATCGACTACGGCATCATGGAGAAATCGTCCGAAACTTATACCATTCCCGCTGATTTTGGCTGGAGCGACATCGGAACCTGGGGTTCCTTATTCACACATGCTCAAAAAGATGCCAGCAACAACGCCTTGCGTGGCAAAGTGGTCTCGGTCGACAACAAAAATACCATAATTAATATTGAAGAAGGCACCGAAGCCGTTGTGGAAGGCTTGGAAGACTATCTTGTGGCTTACCGCGACCACTCATTATTAGTGTGCCGCCTGCACGACGAGCAGCAAATCAAGATTTGGATTGAAGGACTGAAATGACAATAAAATTGATGCCATAAACAATTAAGGTGGCTTATAGCCGCCTTTTTTGTTTATTTTTGCCCGCGTTTTCAAATCATGGTCAACAATTATTACATATATCGGCAGTCTTGGCGTTTCAGTCATGCCCCTCATCAAGAGACAAAACTGTCAAAAGATGAAATCAGGCAATATTTGAAACAAGGTGGCATAATGCTCAGAAACACGTATGATTATGATTGCAAAATGCCTACATCATTTTGGTACATCAGCAAGGATCGGTTTGATGGTATGGATGAATTGTCGTCGAATGTGAGGAAAAAAGTCAGAAGGGCTTTTAAAAACATTGATTTCTCGATAGTTGAAAAAGATTATATCCGCCAGTACGGTTATCCGATTTATGAAGAGGCACTTAAATCGTATCCGATAAAAGACCGAAATATCAACGAAAAAAAATTCCAGTTGTTTTTCAATAGCGAAACCGTTGAATGTTGGATTGGAAAAGATAAGGAAACGCAAAAACCGATTTGTTTTGCCATCAATTATTTGTGGGACGATGCCTGCGAATACGAAATCACGGCGGTCATTCCCGAATATCGCCACAACGCTCCCTACACCTACTACGGCCTTTTCTACGCCATGAACGAACATTACCTCGGCAAGAAGTATTTCCGATATGTGACCGATGGCTCACGCACCATCACCGAACATTCCGGCATTCAGGATTATCTGATTCAGAACTTCAATTTCCGCAAGGCTTACTGCCAGCTTGAAATCCATTACCAGTGGTGGATGAAAATCGCTGTGAATCTGCTGTATCCGTTCCGAAGCATCATCACATTGCCACGCATCAAGGCCGTGCTGAATATGGAAGCCATGCAGCGCGGGGCAAAATAAAAGGCAATAATATACTTTTAGACCCCCAATGAAAGATGTTAGTTGAAAAAAGCCGAAAGACTGGTTTGAATCGAGCAGTTGCGAGATGTATTATCCTGAAAAAGGCTGACTCAAAACATGAGTTGACCTTTTTCTGATTAATACAAATCTATCTTTCCCCAAAAAACATTATTTTTGCAACCGCTTTTTAAATACTCAGAAATATGGAATCAACAAACAAACATTTCAAGCGTTACTTAGTAACCACAGCTTTGCCATACGCAAACGGTCCAGTTCACATCGGTCACCTTGCCGGCGTTTATATTCCTGCCGACACTTACGTCCGTTATCTCCGAATGTGCGGCAAAGAAGTCATGTTTGTCGGTGGTTCCGACGAACACGGCGTGCCGATTACCATCAAGGCCGAAAAGGAAGGCTGCACGCCTCAGGATATCGTCGACCGTTATCATGGCATCATCAAGAAATCGTTCGAAGAACTGGGCATGAGCTACGACATTTACTCACGCACCTCTTCGGCAATGCATCATGAAACGGCTTCGGAATTTTTCGAGAAACTCTATAAGGAAGGCAAATTCATCGAACAGGAAAGCGAACAGTATTTCGACCCTGAACGCCAGAAATTCCTGTCCGACAGATATATCGTCGGCACTTGCCCGAAATGCGGTGCCGAAGGCGCTTACGGCGACCAATGCGAAAAATGCGGCAGTTCGTTGAGTCCAAACGAACTGATTAATCCTCATTCGCAACTCAGCGGTGCCGCTTTGGTGAAGAAAATGACCAAACACTGGTATCTGCCTCTCGACCAATACGAACCTTGGCTCCGCGAGTGGATTCTGGAAGGCCACAAGGAATGGAAGACCAACGT
>JAZQPN010000318.1:0-6446 GCA_045628585.1 Bacteroidales bacterium
ACACTCAAGCCGAAATGATTGGGGTCGGAAAAATTATAGCAATCCGTTGTCAGAGCGTTCTTACCCGAATAATTGAAGACCCTATCTTCGCCAAAAATATCATTCAACACTGTCAAATCTTCACTATTTATTGTCGGATTCGTATAGCAATAGGCTGGAGTAATCAAAATCCGATAATCTGTATGATGTTTGTCAAAAACATTCTTTATCTGAAGCAGCTGTTCACGGAATTCGGCTGTTATTAACGGCCGACTTCCCACGATGTCAGCTTCCTTTTTATGGATATTTCATTCAGAAAGGCATTTCGCGAAATAGCACTACAA
Source organism: Bacteroidales bacterium (assembly GCA_045628585.1). Taxonomy (GTDB): domain Bacteria; phylum Bacteroidota; class Bacteroidia; order Bacteroidales; family F082; genus Limimorpha. Next base: position 324 of record JAZQPN010000318.1, read on the forward strand.
TTGCAAAGGCTGTCTTTCGATGGTATGACAGAAACATCTAGTGAAGAATTTTTCACTCCCCAATCGTTACTTATGGTATCGAAAGTGATATTCGGGCAATCCTCTTTTAACCATCCTGCCAAACTTTCACACCATAATGATGGCTTCTGAAGGAAATCCCAAAACAATATGGAATGATATGCAAATACTGATTGTCCCGACGTTTTGTAGTCCTTGATTGACAGCGCTTCTTTCGACAATTGCGGTTCCTTAAAAGTACCAGGAATATCTATCAGCAAAATAGCATTGTTTATTTCACCGTCAACTGCATCAATATAGGTAATCTTTTGTTCCATACCCGTAAGCGTTTCGCTCCAAGCCTGAAACATATACTGACGGGAACCTTCCGGCAGATACTTCAACCAATGATAAGTGTTGATTCCACAGCCTCTTGAGCTGCCAAAAATATAGGAATCGTATTTTTGAGTCGGATAATTTCTCAGGAACAGTTCCGTTGACAAGTAATCGCGATTGGTCGCATCAAAATACTGCAAGGAAAACGGTTTGAGCATCTTAAACGGGTCAGTCAACAAATAGAGGCATAAAAGCAACAATATCGGAATTGCCACCAGTAATAAAATCCTTTTCAAAAACCTGCCCATAATCAGAATTGGAAATAAATGAAAGACTGACTATTTGCCGCAAATTGCAACATCATTAGCACCATCACATAGCAGACCGACACACGAAGCCAGCCTGGTGTTCTTGTCCCAAACTGTAGGGCAAAACCTTTCTCTCTTGAGAGCCATTCTGCAACCAACATAACAGCTACAAAAAGCAATGTCCGTTTCAATCCAACCAGTACAAGCGGCATAGTAAACAACGAAGCATTGAACATTCCTGCAAAATACTGCCATGCCTGCGTTATCGTTTCCGACCTAAAAATTATCCAACCGATAACAGCTAACACAAATGTCAGCGACATCTGGCCAAATTCCTTCAATGTTGGCAGCATTCTTCCCGTCGCAACCACATCCGTGTGTTTTCTGTTTTTTCCCAGCAAAATCAAAGGGAGGAACAGCAAGGCATGATAAGCGCCCCAAATCACGAAAGTCCAGTTGGCGCCATGCCAAAACCCACTTAACAGGAATATGACAAAAGTATTACGCACAACTTTTGCTTTGCTAACCCTGCTTCCGCCCAAAGGTATGTAGACATAATCTCGGAACCAAGTCGTCAACGAAATATGCCATCTGCGCCAAAATTCCGCAATATCACGACTAAAATACGGCACATTGAAATTACGCATCAGCTTAATGCCAAACAACTTTGCCGTGCCAATGGCAATGTCGGAATAGCCCGAGAAATCGCCATAAATCTGGAATGTGAATAAAATGGCTGCCAACAACAAAGTACTCCCCGACTGAGCAGAGTAAGTCTCAAACACTTGTTCAACATAAATGGCACAATTGTCGGCCACAACAATTTTCTTAAACAATCCCCAGATGATTTGCCGTAAACCTTCACAAGCATCATCATAATTGAAATTACGTCTTTTCTCAAATTGCGGCAAAAGGTTAGTTGCCCTCTCGATAGGACCAGCGACAAGTTGCGGGAAGAAACTCACAAAAGCAAAAAACTGGACAATATCGTTTGTTGGCTTCAGTTTTCCTCGATACACATCAATACTATAGCTCAAAGCCTGAAAGGTATAAAAACTTATGCCGACCGGCAAAATGATTTTCAACAGCAGTCCATCCGTTTTTCCGTTCAAGAACAAATTGGCAAAAGAGGTGGCAAAGAAATCATAGTACTTGAACACTCCTAAAATCAATAAATTCAGGACAATATTCAGCACATTGACCGTCTTAGCTTTCTTGGGCTTGTCCCTATATTTTTCAATAAGGATTCCACTGCCCCAACTGCAAAAAGATGTAAAGGCTATCAACAGCAAAAAACGCCAATCCCACCAGCCATAGAAAACGTATGAAACCACAACAACAAATAGGTTTTGCAGTTTCAAGTTCCTATTGAAGACAAACCAGTAGAGCAAAAATACTACGGGCAGAAAAATTAGAAATTCAATGGAGTTGAATAACATAAAACGGCATTTATATGCGTTTTAACGCCAACCTAAAAAGCTTCGGACTAACTTTCAGCGCCAAATACAGCATCCGATGACGCATTTTTGTCCTTGATACAGTTTTATACAGTTCCCAATTCACCATAGGCAGCAGTACTTTATCGTCTTCAGGTTTCGTGTCTTTGAACACCGACTGGTAATGCTGCGTCAACGCTCTATAAACCACAGTTTTTTCCATGTCAGACTTGGAAACGAAAAATTCCGACAAAGTGTTGGCAATATAAAGAATATCCTTATTGTGCTTAATGCTGCGAGTAGTCATAATGCTATTTCCTCGCACACGGTAATCATACAGGCAATCGGGTATAACCTTCACTTTTTTTGCATAATAGCATACGACTGGCGTGAACATATTGTCCTCATGATAGATGCCTTCCGTAAACTTCAAATCGTTTTCCTGTAGAAATTGTCTTCGATACAGACGAAGAACCACACATACGAATGCAAACTTTCTGGATTCAAGGGCGTGCTTTTGATAATACTCCCAGCCTGAAATATCCGATTCAGGTTCCATCTTATCTGGTTCTTCATATTTATTCTCAGCCTCCATATAACGCCTTCCGCTAAAGCAAACTATATCTTCATCAGAAAGTTTTTCCGATAGGATTTTCAAAGCATCAGGTTCAATCCAGTCATCGCTGTCTAAGAAAAACACACAGTCACCTTGCGCATGAACCAATCCTGTGTTGCGGGCAGCACTCAAACCACCATTTGCTTGTGAAATAACCTTTATTCGTGCATCTCGTGCCGCGTATTGTTCCAATACAGACAGGCTGCCATCTGTAGAGCCATCGTTCACGCACACAGCCTCATAATCCGAGAAAGTCTGCGCAAGAACACTATCCAGGCAGGCTGGAAGGTATTGAACGACATTATATACGGGAATAATGATGGAGAATTTCATTTTTCAATCACATGCTGAATCTTTCCAACAGCCCATTTTTGCAACTGATCATATTTGCACCATTTTTGCAATTGGCTTCCAAACATCGCAACAAGTAAAGAAATTGCCATAAAAGACAAGTACACAACAACCGCATACCTTAGGGCAAACAGCCACCGGCCAAACAATATCTGAATCAACGTATGGGTTAGATACATAATTGTCGCATACTGACCTATAAAACGCAAAATCGGGAACGAATAGAATTTCTTTACAAACATCAGGGCATTCACAACAGCGATGACAATAAAGCCATCGACAATCGTATATCTGATTACAGGCATTCTAAATCTGACTATTGTCAACACGACAATTAGAGCCATACTGACAGCCAGTTCAACCCAGCGATTTGACATAGAAAAATTCCATTTTGCCAATAACATGCCTAAGAAAAAAGTCAAGGCGCCTCCTTCAACCACACAAAAAACATTCACGCAGGAGCTCTGCTCTATCACCAATATTGTCAGCAATGCCGCAACGGCCACCCACTTATTTCTAACCAATTGATACAAAATCGGAAAGACAAGATACAACTGAATTATCAATTTGTTAAACCACCACGTTGACAAATAGGAATCATAGCCAAATATGCCCATCACATCGAACAGCAAACATTTGAATATATTTCTTCCTTCAGGATAAGCATCATAGATGGTATACCCACACAAATTGCCAACCGCCATCACCAAAATCATACAAAACCAATATGCCAAGAAAAACTTCGCATATCTTGTAAGTACGAAGGACAAAGTAGCGCGGAAACCCTTATCTGAAATTTTCGAATACTGCTTTGTTAATCCATAGCCACTGACAAAAAGGAAAAAGGCTACGCATACCTTCATGAAAATCGCAAGATTTTGAGACAAAACTCCATAATCATCCGTTCTCAAGAACAAATGATGCCACAGCATGAAGGATATAGCCAATCCTTTTATAGACACAGTATCTTTTTTTGTTAGAAACATTGAAAACCGATATAATTTTAATTGTCCAAATAACTTATTCGGATTTCCTTCTAAACAGATAGAATTTCACAAGTCTCTTAAACAAGACTTTCTGGTCAAAAAATGATTGTTTGTTAGTAGCAATCATCCTGACAATCAACCTTCTGAGTTCCCGCAAAGAGCAACTCTTCCAATTCACAAATGACTCAACTAAAACATCAGACGCCTTTGGAAATGCTTTTTTAAAATACTCTTTCCGAATGATATCGCACTTTTCTCTTGATTTTTCCGTATTTGAAGTGGCTTGCCCTGGCCGAATTCTATATTCATACAATACGTCGGCAATATTGACCATTTCCAAACCCTTAGACAAAGCCCTGCACCACAAATCATAATCCTCAGCGGGCACCATTTCCTGACGGAAACGCAAGTTAAATTTATCGAAAGATGCTTTCCGCCACACGCTTGAGGCATGGAGAATCGGGGAATAAAACAAAGCCGTCACTTTTACCGTCTTTGTATCAGATGGACGCGACCATGTTTCATCACATGCACCAAACAAATGCATGCCTGCCGAGCACAAATCGACATCAGTATGCGACTCCATATAATCCACCTGCACCTGCAAGCGATTGGGATGCGAGATGTCATCGCTGTCCATTCGGGCAATGTATTTCCCTCGCGCCATATCCATGCCGACATTCAGCACATTGGCCAAGCCTTGGTTCATCTCACCTTTATACCTGACGATTCGAGGATCCGTATAGGTATCCAGAATTTCATCTGCATTATCTGGCGAACAATCATTGAGAACTATCAACTCGAAATCAGTGAAAGTCTGGTTCAACATGCTGTCCATTGCTTCACGCAGATAGTCAGCCGTGTTATATACTGGAAACAATATAGAAACCAAAGGAGTCATAACAATCTTATCTTCCACCAAGAAACAAGAAATTCAAAACGCGAATTTTCCTAATCAGCATCGTTACCAGGCAACTTACTGACAAACAGATTGTAAAAGTAACAACTCGATTTAATAGTATTGGATAAATTACACCCGATATCACTAACGGGTATAATATCCAAAAATAATTCTGAACGCAATAAATTCCCATTGTATTCCTTCCAAAAAAACACAACAATTTTGAGACACAATCATCACGATTTTCTTCATAAACCCGCATCAATAGCGAAATAACAAATACACTTCCTGCAATACCAATAACAATCCGGAACAAATCTATTCCTAGTTGTCGAATAGGGTTTACTGTTCCAAACAAATACGAACCAGTCATATAGACATAGCAATCCGTATTATAGAAAAACAACATAAGGACAAAAATAATCAGAGAAAAAATCATAATGGGGTTCAAATGCTTCCTCATCAAGGTTATCCATCCTTTCTTTTCAACAAAATAACCAAAGACAAAACACGGAAACATAAACTTATACAATTCAAAGAAGTATTTATCTGGCAAACATAACGAACCAAAAAACACCAATAAGTAAACTAAGACATTGTCTTTAAGCAATTTATTTATCAGAAGCACACCCACAGAAGCATAAAACAATGCCCACAAGAACCACAATGTATATCGGGTGAATGACAGATACCTTCTAATTTGGTCAAAAACAGTCAATTCCGAATCATACTTCACACAAAACACGATAAGCGCAAAAGCAAAAATCGGGAGCAACAAGGTCCGTAATCTATCAACGATAATGGTTTTCGTCGTCTTCCTTTCAACAGAAAAACCAAACAAATAGCCACTAATCACCATAAATAACGGCATATGGAAACTGTAGATAAATTTAAACAGCCAGTTGCTATAGAAAGTACCGGAAGAGCAGTACGATTTCCCACTTGCATATTGAATGGAAGGGCCAATCAATACCAACAAAATGGCAATTCCTTTTGCCACATCAATCAATTGGCTTCTTGAAGATTTAAAGCCATTCGCACTATATTCCAAATCATCAAATATTTGCAAACAAAACTTTCAATCTGTTTTCCAGCTCATCAAACTCATTGATAATGTATTCAGCTGCGGTCGGGATTATTCTTGGTTGGCTTGCAAATTCAATATAATTGTTTGGGGATGAATCCAAATCTC
>JAZQPN010000319.1:0-1879 GCA_045628585.1 Bacteroidales bacterium
ATCCGGACAATGGCTATTATTACAATGTCTGGACACCGAGCGCATTCGGCACTTACAACATGATGGTCAGCGTAACGCAATCGGGCGACAAGACCACGACTTTCACCAATTCATTTGAAATCACCAATCAGATTGACAACACTTTGGATGTCGTAACGATGAATGGAGACATGATTTGCACGCCTTCCGTCCAGAGTGTGAGAGGCGAATATGCTATGCCTTCACACGTGGGTGCTTTCAATGACATTGTGGCGCATTACGACCACAATTGCGTGAATGGCAACTGTGATGCCTACGATAGGGTTGGTGGCGTGAAAATCAGAAACTACCGTGGCGAATGGGTGGAATTGTTCCGCTACATTTCTCCGTTTGGCGTTCAATGCGAGGACGAAGTGAATGTCAGCGACTACACTTCCTTGTTGCAAGGTTTGGTTGAGTTTGAATATTATTTCGAATCGTGGAGCGGTTCGGGCTACAATCCTGTCCTGACTTTCACTTTCACCAAAGGCACGCCTGAATATCTCTATGCCGATGTTGATGAAATATGGTTCGATATGTACGGTTTTGGCGACTATGCCAACCAGCAGCCTGTGCCAGTGGTCAATTACCAATTCAGCGATAAGGCTGAGGCCGCAAAACTGAAAATGACGACTACGGGACACAACTGGAGCAGTGGTCAGAACGGCACTTACAATACAGGCAATGCGGCTGAATTTTACGAAGCCACACATCATATTTTAATCAACGGCGAAAGCAAATACGACCAGCATCTTTGGAGAACCTGCAACCCGAATCCGGCTGGCTGTTCGCCGCAAAACGGCACTTGGACCTACAACCGCAGCGGCTGGTGCCCAGGTTCCATTGGCATGGTCTGGGACTTCGACTTGACAGATTACATTTCCGCCGGCAGTGCCGAACTTTTCTATCAGTTCGACCCGACTTATCTCGACTACTGCCATCCGAATCATCCGGATTGCATTGATGGCCAGACTTGCACCGATTGCGCAGCACCCGACAATCCGGTTTTGCGCGTGGCGGGCAAGGTCATCACTTTCAGCAATGACGAGGAAATGGTGCTGAGCGTCAATCCGATAGAGACGGAATCCTCATTCACGGCAAGTCTTTATCCGAATCCTGCCAAGAACTTGCTGACCATCAAGACGGATTACGACAAGGGCGCCGTCAGCGTTTTGGTGCTGAACATGCAAGGTCAGGAAGTGATGTATTTCACCGTCGAAGGCCATCGCACCATTGATGTCAGCCGTTTGCCAGCCGGCATTTACACCGTGAAAATGCTCGGCGGCAGCGTGGTGACGCAAAAGGTGGTGATTGAATGACGTTTTTCAGACCTGCGGAATTTGATTCTCATTTTGGCAGTCATATTGCTTTGTTTCACATTTCGGAGGCAAAGCAATATGACTAACTTGTAAGACAACTACAAAATCAAGATTTCCCACTTTGCAAATCAATGCCATTGAATGGCAATGCATTATGGCTGCTGATTCAAATCAGTGTTGCCGAAAAACTAATACGATACTGGGAACTATGATAAATTGTGGACAAAAATGATTTTTGTCATGCGCTGATGAAAACAAGAGAAACAGGAATTGAATTTGTGTTGCTTGTGCGCTGATTTTCCGTGCTTTTTGTAAAAACACGGAAAATCAACTTAGAGCCACGTGTCGGACTCGAACCAACGACCTACGCATTACGAATGCGTTGCTCTACCAACTGAGCTAAAGTGGCATTTGCGGCTGCAAAAATATAAAATCTTGTCGAATTAAAAGCAAAATTGCCTAATTTTTTTGAAAATATGTTTGGATGTCTCCAAAAGCTTTGCAGGATTACCGAATAATAGTTGCTGTACCACATCAAAATA
>JAZQPN010000320.1:0-2356 GCA_045628585.1 Bacteroidales bacterium
GCCGTAAACGTAGATGGCATCCCCGTCGCTCTCGTACACGTTCTCCATCGTGCCAGCCATTGAACCGACGGTGATGCTCATGTTGTCAATTTCAAGCATGTATTCATCGTAATCATGGTGACGGAAGACCACGCGGACTGTCGTGCCGGCATAGTCGCTAAGATCAGCGGTACGTTCCGTCCATGGATAGGCAGCTTCACCGCTGTAGATTGACACGAAGTCGCTGATTTCGGTCGAGCCGTTAGGAGCAACCATCACTTCGTATGAATCGGGATAGTTTCCATCCACAGACTGTTCATACCATGAAAGGGTGATGATCTTATCTGCAGGCAACTCGAATTCAGGAGATACGAGGTAGTTGTCGGCATCTCTTGAGCCACTGTTGTTGTCGTATGACTGTGAGACAAGGCAGTTCGAACCGTCAACACCCCAGCCCATAGATGTTCCCCAAACTTCTGTATCAGTAATCCAGCTATAACCGTCGCCATCGTTGTCGATGTCGATCCAGCAGTCGTTGTCGTCGAGGAAATTCTCAAAATCGTTGAAATACGGGAAGGTTGTGATAGGATCGCAGACAACAGGTATGATTGCCTTAACCTCAACATCGTCGATTGTGAAGCTCCACATATCATCACTGTTGTAGTGGCGGAATGCTACGTTGATGGTCTGTCCGGCGTATGCAGTCATATCCACTGTGCAGTCTTTCCAGCTAGCGCTGCCCGAAACACCTTCATAAACTTGTGTCGTGAAGTCGGCGGGTTGGTTGCCTGTTGTGGAGACATAGACGCCGTAGTGATCGGGATATGAAGCCGAACCACTTTTAACCTTCCAAGCCAGTATAACTTCGTCTAAGCCACTCGGAATTGCGATTTCGGGGCTGACGAGCCAGTTGTCGGGATAAAGTGAAGATGTTGCGCTGCTCCATGAAACAGATTGTGCACCATTTCCAGTTTGGCCAGCTGCAAGTTGCCATGTATGGCCGTCGCCGTCTTCATCGAAGTTGCCCCAGCAGTCGAGGCCGTTTTCGAAGCTCTCAGCAAATGGGAAGCCGTAGCCAGAGCAGTCAAAGGCAGTCTCGATGCCGAGGTTGTCTATAACAATCCAGTAATTGTCATAATCCTGATGATGGAAGACCACGCGGACTGTTGTCCCGGCGTATGCTGAGATGTCGGCTGTGCGCTGTGCCCAGCTTGCAGGACCGTCCTCGCTGAAAACTGACACGAAGTCGCTGATGTCGGTTGAGCCGTTAGGGGCAATCATCACTTCGTAGTGATCAGGATAGCTCGAGCCACCTGTTGACATTGCATACCATGAGAGCGTCACCAAGTAGCCGGCAGGAAGCTCGAACTCTGGAGAGAGAAGGTAGTTGTCGGCATCATAACTGACAGGACTTCCGTTATAGTTGTATGACTTGGAGACGAGGCCTGTAGAAGCATTGTAACCGTTGGACGCACCGCTTTGTGTTGTTCCGGTAATCCAATCCTGGCCGTCGCCGTCGTTGTCGATGGAGATCCAGCAGCCGTGGTTGGTGGTGAAATCTTCAAAATCGTTGAAGTAAGGGAATGTCGAGATGGCCTCGCACTGAGCACCCGGATTGTCGCTTGTCGTGTTGGCGACAATCATCCAAGGCTGGATGTTGAAAGAGCCAAGGTCGGTGATAGGCGACCATTCGCCCTGGAAGCACATCATGCAGCAGTCTGTGGTTGTGAGAACCTCATTGCTGTATGTGGCAGGATAGGTACCTTGGTCTGTACCAACGGCGACCCACAAAGCTTTGGTTTGGTCAATTTCCACGACGGCGTTGTAGATCGGCAGGTTGACCCATACGCCGGCTTCTGCTACTTCGTAGTCATACGTGTAGAGAAGGTTCGCGGGAACAGCAGCGCTAGGTTCACCGTCATAGATGTTGAGGGTGTAGGTAGCAGCCTCATAAGAGTAGAAGTCAACAGAGGTGACAAAATTGTCATCAGCTGTGTACATGCTCGGGCGGAAAGCAGCAGCCCATTCAATGTAAGTTCCAGCACCAGCACCTATTGAGCTGTAAAAAGCTGCGGTACAGTAGGTAAGCTCGGAATCACCTGTGACGGATCTATCAGGACTCGTCACGTTCGCTGAAGTGGTGTTGACACTCAGCTTTGAGGAACTGGCGGAAGGATTTGGAATTGGAGCAAAAGTGCGCATGTCGCGGTTGCCGCTGGTCGGGGTGTTGACCTTAAAGTCATCCTTCGTGGTGAGCGTCGTGGCCGGGTCGTATGAGAAGTAGCTGTTGAGGAACGAGCCGCTGTTGTTGAGGACGACTGCGCCCTTCACGTCGAGGTCCTGGATGCCCACGTTGCGGATCACGCCGGCGTTCACG
>JAZQPN010000321.1:0-1610 GCA_045628585.1 Bacteroidales bacterium
TTATCGTCAATGAAAACCGTCTCTTCTGCCTTGATGCCAAAACGTTCGAGAGCAATCTCAAAGATGCGGCGATTAGGTTTCATCACCTTTTCGATGCCCGAAATCACCATGTCTTCGATAAGATTGAGGATGGGATAGACGGGCCGCACCATAGCAAAAGTTTCTTCCGACCAATTCGAAAGTCCAAAGATACGGAAACCTTTGTCTTTCAGTTCCTTGATAAAATCTTCCATACCTTCGATTTGTCCGCTAATCATTTTCATGAAACCGCTGTAATACATTTCGATTTCCTTCTTCCATTCGGGATGTTCGGCCACAAGTTCTGCCGTGCCTTCCGCTACGCGCCGGCCACCGTCGTGTTGGGCATTCCATTCGTAAGTGCAGATGTTTGTCAGGAACCATTCGGCCTTGTCTTTGTCGCCGAAATAAGGGTCGTATAAATAATGCGGATTCCAATCGAGCAAGACGCCGCCATAATCGAAGATGATGTTTTTAATCATAATATTGTTTTTACAAATATATCCGTCCCAAAGAGACGCGATAAATCGCGTCTCTACGGAACGGAACATAAATTCAATTATTTTTCGACTTCTTTCTTCAGTCTTTCAGTCAACATTGGGACAATTTTGTGCAGGTCGCCAACGATGCCAAGGTCGGCAACGCTGAAGATAGGTGCAAACTTATCCTTGTTGATAGCGATGATGAAGTCGGATTCTTCCATACCTGCAAGGTGCTGGATGGCGCCGCTGATACCGCAAGCCATGTAGAGGTTTGGACGGACAGTCTTACCTGTCTGACCCACCTGACGCTCGTGAGGCATCACGCCGTTATCGACCATGGCACGGCTTGACGAAACTTGTCCGCCAATGACATCGGCCAAAGCCTGCAGTTTGTCGAAACCTTCCTTGTTGTGAACGCCACGGCCACCGGAAACCAAAATCTTGGCTTCTGAAATATCGACTGTTGCCTTTTCTTCCTTAATGGTTTCAATGACTTTCACTTTGAACTTGGAAGCATCGAACTTAGGAGCGAATTCGGTAACAACGCCCTGACGGCCAACTTCGCGGACGCGCTTCTGCATGACGCCTGGACGCACGGTTGACATTTGTGGACGAGTGTTAGGGCAAAGAATGGTAGCCATCAGGTTGCCGCCGAAAGCAGGGCGTGTTGAACGGAACTGCTTTTCGCCAGTTTCTTCAACTGTAGCGATTTCCAGTTTCGTGCAGTCTGCAGTCAAACCGGTCTTCAGACGTGAAGCCAAACGTGGAGCCAAGTCACGGCCAATGGTGGTAGCGCCATAAAGGACGATGCCAGGCTTGCGTTCGGTAATCATCTGATAGACAACCTGTGAATACTGTTCTGTAAGATAATCGTTGAGTTCTAGGCAATCAGCAACGAGGACTTCGTCAGCACCCATTTCGATGAGGCTCTGAGCCTGTGCCTTGACATTGTAACCAACCAACATGGCAACGACCTTTTCACCGAGTGCATCGGCCAAGTCGCGTGCCTTACCTAAAAGTTCGTAAGCTACGGACTGGATCATACCGCCGCGCTGTTCTGCGAACACATAAACGTTTTTATAATCTTTGATATCCATGGCTAAACTTTTA
>JAZQPN010000322.1:0-1506 GCA_045628585.1 Bacteroidales bacterium
TTCAGAATAATATGCCGTCCGCACTCCTCGAAAACACCCGCCATGATGATCCCGTAAAGGACAAAGGCAACGGTGTTCCCGTTGATGAATCGGGAAACAGGATTGTCCGCAACAATGCAGACCAAATGAACTCCAAGCTCCAGCACACGAGCAGATACGATAAAACCGACAGCGCCAGCTATGGGATGGCTGATTTTTGTTTGCTGTTTATGCTTTTTTCGCCAATAGATGAAGAAGGCAACGGGAATCGCAATCATCAGCATGACGGTGACAATCAGTGACAGAATGGCGCTTTTGCCAATGACAATGTTCTCAAACTCCGTCATTTCTCGTCACCTCCCCAGATCTCCACGCAGAAGCCTTTATGACCGCATTCGGTACAGGTTAACTTGCGGGCGGTGGGAGTATGATTTGCCCAGAAAGCTTCTTTCATCGTTGGCTTGAATACCTCATGACATTCCGGGCAGATGTATTTGACGTTTTTGAAATAATACCGGCTGATAACCGTTCCCCACACGGCGGCGGCAATCACCCAAACGACGAACGGCCACCATATCCCTTTGACGATCCAGAATATGATAGAAAACCACTGCAGCGCCGTAACCGGAGTTCCGGTCAGGATCGCTGTCCACCGAAGTTTCTTGAGTTTTTTCTTGCCTTGCATGATTTTGGCTATGTCACCGATGGATTCGAGGGAATATGTCGCTTTGCTTTTCAGTCCGTTTTTCAGCTCTCGAAGTTTCGCAAGCTTTTCCTGTTTCTCAGAAATCTCTTCCGAAAGCGCATTTTCCTGCTGTTCAATAAGCAACGAAATCACTTTTTCGGGATGATCTTCTTTGAGTATTTGAGAAATTGCATCAATCGGCAGATCAAGTTCGCGTAAGAAACAGATGACCTGCATACGCTTCAGATCATCATCCGAGTATAGACGCCTTCCGCCTTCGGAAAGAGCAGTCGGGATCAGGATGCCTCTGGTATCGTAATACTGAACCGTTCGGACTGTGATTCCGCAGAGCTTTGCGAGTTCTCCCGTAGTGTATTGTGACACAGCTTTCACCTCCTTACGCCACAGATTATAGAACATTACGCAGCGTAACAAGCAATACCTTACGCAAGGTGATTTTTATTAATTCCTCTTATATCAGTCTTTCAGCTTGTCCTTGAACGCATCAACAAGCGCATCGGACAGCTCTTTGGACGGTACCTTGCCCCAAATCTGCGTGGTATCGAATTCGGGGAATCTGTAACGCCATTTATCATAGTCCTCTTTGGAAATTTCGCCGGACTTGTACTTCGCTGCCTGTTCAGCCCAGGCAGTTACCATCTCAAAGAAAGAAGGATCAGAAATGTTACTAACATCAAAATGCAGCGTACCTTCCACATGTGCGATATTTGTTTTGAGCCCGTAAAGGTCTTCAAGTGCAAATAACGTGTGCATCAATCCAAGCTGACTGTCAATGTCCAAGTCGGATCGTAGCCATGTCGTTCTGTGAGCCAAGGAGTTGT
>JAZQPN010000323.1:0-1510 GCA_045628585.1 Bacteroidales bacterium
TTTTTCGCCCGTCGAGACCATGCAGAAATTGGCATTGGTGATGGTGGCAAACAGTCCGTCGAAAATGAGATGCGTGTTACAGTCACAGTCTTTGCCTGATTTCTTGATGTGCGTATGCAGCACGCAAAGGCCACGGATGGCGTAGATGAGTTTGTCCATTTGGTCGGCCAAGTAAGGTTCTTTTCCGCAGACGCCCCGCACGGTGCAGCCTGTCCCCTTGGCCGTTTCCTGACATTGATAGCAAAACATAGTATTGATATTTATATGATTATGAGTTATGGATTATTGGTGATGGGTTGTTTGGTTTTCAGTTTTCAGTAAAGATTGTTCAAAAAGTTCAAAATCACTTTCCACTCAAAAACTTTCCACTTTTCACTTTAACACTTTCCTCTCCCAACAATTCAACAAAAAACTTCAAACGATTAAACATATCACGTTCGTTTGCAACTGCATCCGCATTTGCTGGCGCAGCATTTCTTGTAGTTTTCCTCGACAAATCCCCAGTTCACCAAATCCCAGAATTCGTCGAGATAGGCGGCGCGCTGGTTGCGTTTGTCGATGTAGTAGGCGTGTTCCCACACATCGCAGACGAGTAGCGGCGTGATGCCTTGCTTGGTAATCGGGCTGTCGGCGTTTTGCGTTTGCACAATCGACAGTTCGTTTTTGGCATCGGCCACCAGCCACACCCATCCTGAGCCGAAAAGCGAAACTGCCTGATTCTTAAATTCTTCCTTGAATTTGTCGAAACTCCCGAAAGCCTTGTCGATGGCTTTGGCCAGTTCGCCTTGAGGCTTGCCTTTGCCGTCGGGAATGAGCGATTTCCAGAAGAAATTGTGGTTCCAAACTTGGGCGGCATTGTTGAAAATCGGCCCCGTAGCCTTGCGCACGATTTCGTCCAATTCGACACCTTTCTCAAATTCAGTGCCTTTGATGAGTTCGTTGAGCTTGCGGACGTAGGTGGCATGATGCTGTCCGTAATGATAGTCTAAGGTTTCACGCGACATGAAAGGCTCTAAGCCGTCGCGTTCGTAAGGTAATTTTGGTAATTCGTACATAGCTTTATGATTTTAAAGTTCTTTCACTAAACACATTCCATCTTGAAAATGTTCAATTCCGTGCAAGATATTTTTAGCGATTTTGAAATGCTTTTTTCTATTTTTGCAAAATCATAAACAAATAAAAGTATAGAATCATGAAAAAGTATTTACTAATCATACTTGCCGCCTTGATTTCGGCAACAGCTGTGGCACAAAACCGCGAAATGCTATTCCAGGAGTTTTTCGATGGCAGCTCGATGCCGATGGGCTGGACGGTAACAGGTTTGGGTTCCACAAACTGGTCGATTTCTGCCACCAATAATGCTGGCGGAAATCCTAATGAACTGATGCTCAACTGGGAACCTTCGTTCGAAGGACTTTCAAGAATGGTGTTTCCAGCCATCGATTTGACGGGCGTGGCAGGCGTTACATTTTCGTTCAAGCATTATCTCGACAATTTCCATAATCCCAGC
>JAZQPN010000324.1:0-6293 GCA_045628585.1 Bacteroidales bacterium
GACTCCCAAGAGAAAGAAACTGCTGGATTTCAGTCTCGTAGTGTTACATTATACCCTATCCTACAACCTGAAGGAAATAGAATACACCGCCACTGTCGACGACCATTCGTCCTACACCATCCGAAATGTGAAATACAATGGTCCGATAAAGAAAGAGATTTTCCAGTTTTAATGCCAATTAATGGTGTCCGCTAAACTTTTGGCGAATGCCGCTCAGATTCTTTTCTCGCTTCACGTCAATGGATCAATTGCCTAAATGTAAAAGGCCATGAAGTGTTGAGCAAACGCAAATTACCGATATTTTCCGTTAATAACTTGACTGGCAAAAATTTAATGATTCTTTTATGGAAATTTGCGTTTTTTCGTGATTTTTTCATGCAATTAGTTGCGCAACAAACAAAAACCAATTACTTTTGCCGAAAAAATAAGAACTATGTTAGGAATTGATTCAAAACGAGAAAGCATCAAAGGAAGTTTTGCCAAAAAGATTTGGGAAGGACTCCTGAAAATATGGCAAAACGAAACCATTGATGAAAAAGCAGAGAAAAGCGAATCAAAATATCAGGTCGAATGGCTCTGAACAATTTGACAATCCGAGCCTTGGACGACGTATCGCAATTCTGACATGCCTGTCACTTTGAACCATGCGAATACAAAAAGCCAGACAAAGAGACCCTTAGAATGTTTAGGACTTTGTTCCCTAAAAACGACCATCAAAAACTCATTTCCTAAACCTTATCTCCGGCTGCCAAAACTTTATTTCCTCATCGCTGCAACTGCACACGGTGTAGAGGATTTCGCCGTAAGTCTTAGCCGTTTGGTTTGTATTTTCGCGCGTCGCCCTTGGTTCTGCCAGTACTCTGGGCATCACCGCCTCCGTGTCATCCCTTGCTTTTCTCCGTGTTATCTCTTATTGCAGTTGGAGATGCTATTGCGGCAATAGGGACCGGGGCTATTGGCGGTGGCGCGATGACTACTGGCAAGCCAATGTCACTTTGTCTCTGTTACTTTGTTACTGTTACTTTGTTACTTTTAGCATTCTGATGAAAATCACGACCCTCAGAAATAATATACCTTATTAATAATATAAATATTAATAATTTTATTATAATGTATAACATAACGGAAACATGGAAATTGACGTTTGTAACAAAGTAACAAAGTAACAAAATCTGAAACTTCGCAAGGCAATCATTTTCGAAACCTTATCGCTGCCTGAGTTTTTATTTCCTCATCGCTGCAAAGACGGTAAACCTCATTGCTGATGTAATCTTCAAGGCTTTGCACGTTTTGCTTGTTTGCGCCAAGGTTGATAAATATGTTTCCTTTCAATTATAAAGTTTGAAGTACATCTTGAGTCTTGGTATTATAATATTCATCTAACGACATGCTATGTATTTTATCATGAATTTTAGTCGATAATTCACTTCCTAACAAAGTGTCTAACAGATTTTTTGGTGATTTGCGATCAAAATATAGTTGACAAATATATTTTATCATATCAGTTGTATATTCCCTTCCTTGCAATTTGTATCCACCAACATAATTATCAAAAAGATGAAGGTGTTCTGGAGAAACAAAACCGCATTTTGAGATGTAATTTTCATTGTCTCTTAAAACCATGCAATCCCTTTCTTGAACAAATGGTTGATCTTTAGAGGGAAACCAATGATGAATTGACGGGCACTCAATATGGCACAACGTATTTGGCATAATAATAATTTTATCCTTAATATAGGATAAACGCTTTAACGCATTCAAAGAACGATTAAACGGATAATATAATATAATTTGATCGTAACAACTGAATTCTTTATTTCTAATTTCAGAACAAATACGTTGAACTATACTACAAACAACTATAAGATCAGAGTTATACTCTTTTACCATCATAGCATTTTTGTCATTTGCAACAATAAAACCAGCAGCTCCTAATCCACAATAGTAGTTAAGTAAGTTGAGAGAAATGATATTGTCAAAGACTTGCCAAAGTACAACAAAATTCAATCCTGCATCTTTTATTTTGCGCAAATGATATTCGTACTCCTCACGCGATTGAGGCATATAACAACGCCCTTTCTTTTTTGTTTCAATTGAGGTTCGCGTATTTATTAAATCATCTTTATATGGCGGTAAAAACAAATAACTAATATAAGATGAATGTTTTTTATAAAATGATATGAGTGTTTCGTTGAAATTATATGGGACTTCAAATAACTTATTCATTTTTATAATTTAAATCTAAAACATTACAAATCAATATACTAATAAGACAAAGTCCGAAGGATTCAACGGACTTTGCCATCTTTGGGAATTAATCTTTAAACCATGGTCCCCAACAAGTACAATGTGTTTTTAATCGACTCATTGTTACGACTCTGTCGTCAATCTGTTCAATTTCGAATTCAATAATCATTCTTTTAGAGTTTTTAAATTTTGTTAATGGAAATCACTGAAAAATAATATAATAAGAGGATTCCCTTTTCTCATTATAATCCATGTATATTTCACAATGAGGTGTAGAAATATTTATTGCTACGTATCATCAAATCATAGAATTTGTCTTTGATTTTTTGACTGCATTTTCGAGGTGAAACAGTTGAAATATCAAAATTTTCAAATGAAGTTCTTTTGACTAATTCCGGAAATTCCTCTATTCGGCATCCACCACCACAAATGTAACGCAATTCACAATCTTTGCAAGGGATAAGATTGGAAATTATTGTTGCTTTTTCCGCTATTAAAGATTTCTCATAGATTTCTTTTATTGTAGATGTCCTAACATTTGCTATAGGAATAAGGTCTCCAATTCTTGCACAAAAAAACACATCTCCATTCGATGCTATTGCAAAATTACCAAACATACAATTGTCTAATATTGAATTGTTATAAAGTATATCTACAAATGAAAAAATTTGGTGATTTGGTCCATATAATCGTTCCTCAATTTCTTTCATTAACTCAAAGTATTTTTCATTGGAACTCATAGAGGGATCAATGCGTCTTCCATGTAATAATTCTTCTGCAAACTTGATTCTAAACGACTTGCCATAATACTTATTAGAAAGTTCTTGTGCAAAAGCAACATATTCATCAACATGAATTTTTAAAATTTCAATCGGAGGTGTGATGGCAATAGATGTATCAATTCCATGTTTAACAAGCAAATCTACCGTCAAAATTGCTTTTTCAAAGTTGCCGTTCCCTCTAATTGTTGAATTGGTGACTTCAGAGAAACCATCAATGCTAATTTGGACAGAATGAAGGTATTTGGCTAACTTATCTATTCGTTCAGGAAGCATTAATGTTCCATTTGTGAGGACTTTTACTTCAAGTCCAATTTCTGCTGCGAACCTAACAATTGAATCAAAATCTACATGCAATGTTGGTTCTCCTCCAGATAATGTTATACTTTTTCCATTTGCGTCTCTTCTATAATCGGAAATTACGCGAAGAATTTCATCTGTAGTTAATTCGTTCGCATTTGCTTTCCCCGAAAACATATAACAATGTGGACATGACAAATTACATCGGTTTGTCAGATAAAGATGCATACTCCTTTCGTTTTCTGAAGAACTATGGGTTTCCTTGCAACAAAACTTTTTAGCCTCTATTTGAGTCACCACATTAGTAACATCTTTCTCATCAAAATGCTCATTTCCTAATGCTTCAGCTATAGAATTTCCAGCAACAAAAAAATAAAAAACTGCAAGTTGATTTTCAGAATCTAACACAATCCAATTTGCAAATAAGGGTGATATTACGAGAAAATAGTCTTTGAACTTGACAACTTTAATCTCTTTTGGAATATCGTATGTTTTATTCGTATTAATAGTATATTTGGGCATTAAATTTCTTTTTTTATTTATTAACCTATAAGAGAAGCGTTTTTCATATAAAATCACCTAATTCACCATCTAAATAATCTTCATCATCATACTCGTCATAGTAATAATCAATCCAGACATTATGCAAATCATCGCGGACTTCATTGACTAAATTCCATGTAATTCGACTGCGATCATAGTACTCAAGGACATCATCAGTAATATCGACATACATATCTTCATCAATTCTATTGTGAGGACTATCATACAAATCTGCCACAATATAGCTTTCATATGTTGGATGTGTATCATTTCTCCAATGGTCACAACTACATTCTCTTTCTATTCTAACCCAACGAACATTTCTTACTTTCCCTTTGTAACTCATAAAGTATAGTATTAAACTAGCGCAGCTTCTGCAAAAGTCGCTATTGAGCCTACAAATCTCACCGAAATTGGCATCATTACATTATACAAGAAAAGCGTGAGACTTACTTGCCAGTCCCACCACTTTGAGGTATCGCCAAACACCCTTACTGAATAGAACTCAAAACAATCATCCCACGCTTGTTTTATCATTCAATCCAGCGTCATGCGCTTTAAATGAAATCAAAAACAAAAGTGAGCATTAGTTTTCGTCCTCAGTAGTGAAATTGGCGATTTCCAAAGTGGGACCAACAAATGCCTTCTTGCGGACCGGGATTGCTCCCCCGATTCAGCTGCAAATATAGACAATTTTCAAACTAATGCTCATAGGATCCGATTTTTATTTGTTTTAAAATTTTCAAGATTGTAAGGCTACGGGATTTTCGCTGCCTCGCATTCCCGTGTTCATTTGTCAAAATAAGTGAAATACACAATCAAGCCATTGACGATGGCATCCATCACCTGTATTTCCCATTTTGCCATGAAAATTCACTTAGAAAATTCCAGCAATGCCAGCCATTTCAAGTCCTTCCCGATTTGGTCTTCGGTATCTGATGGAGTATCATCATTTAACATTCCATAAACAATCCTCGTTTCCATGGTCGGCACCTTATTGATATAATCCTCCAAACGTTGTCTTTCTTCTGCCGTAAGCGGATATTTTTCCGCTGTCGTGAACAAGACCGCCAGACGGACGTTTTCATGTCTTGCTATCCGTTCGGAAAAATGCTCGTATTTCGTCAAGCCGTCCAATAGGAAATCCACACGGCCATCGGGGTTTTCGCTTCTCGTCTGACAGTGACGGATAAAACAATTCGCAGCCTTATAAAAGTGCTCATAATCAGATTTTTTCTCCGTGCGACATTCGTTCAGGAAACGGCACACGGCATCATGGACATGGGCTAATTCCTCCAATTGTTCGATGCGTTTGTCCTGCCGGTATTCGCGTTTCCGTTTGCTGCGGTTGCGCCGCTTAGGATGAAACAATTCACAATATTCTTCGGGAATCGTCTTGCTGCCCTTCAAATGTTTCGGCAAAAGATGGTCGGTTTGGGTTTGCAGAAGACGATCGGCTTGCTGCCGATAGGGATTGTATGAGACAAAGTCGGGCATCATTTCGCGGAAAGTCCTTTCAATCATTTCAGGCGTATTGCCATAGAAAGTCATCTCCCACAAAATATGCGCCGCCACTTCCCCTACCGACAACTCAAGGTCATCTTTCAGAACGACATCTTTTGTCAGTTGCAAAGGCCAATCGCCACCATCACAGAAACGGCAACTGATGTATGGCTTTTCACCGTCATATTCCCGACTGATTTCCAAAACGCAATCCGATTCTTCCGAAGCTGGCTTCATCAGTCTCAGGATATGGAAAGCTTCATAAAAAGCCATTAGGTTATGCTCCATTTCGGGATAATCTCTCGAAAGGATTTCGGCCACCTCATCGAATGACACGCTGCGCATGATTTCCTGAATCTTCATAATTCCGTTTATTTGGCGCAAAAATACAACACTGCCTCCGATTGAAAGGGAAATATAGAAGAAAATAGAAAGAATGGTGTTCGGTTTTTAGTACAAAAAACTTCAACGAGGAAAGTCTATCCTTTTTTAATCAAATTCAGATAAATAAGTTTCTATTAGTTGCTTGAATGGCGGCAAGTCTTCTTGGACAACATTCCAAAGCACTTCCAAATCGACGGTGTAGTAATCATGCACTAAAATATGACGCATTCCAACCACATCACGCCAAGGTATTTCATTATGGTTTTCCTTGAACTCCGTTGAAAGCCTATAGGCTGCTTCACCTACAATTTGGACATTATATGCCACTGCATGACAAAGGATTTTATTGGCAAGCATTTCATCATGCGAAATCCCATAGGTGTATTCAAGAACATTATTGATTGCCGAAATGATGTGTTCAAGACGGCCTTTGTCTTTAACTGGCTCTCTCATAAATCAATATTTTATCGCGTTCGGCACTTTCTCTTGCAAACGGCAATAATGTTCCATCGACGACCAAATCCACTTTACGGCCTA
>JAZQPN010000325.1:0-1578 GCA_045628585.1 Bacteroidales bacterium
CCCTGTATCTTTTGGGCAATCTCTGCATCGCTCATCTTCACATGGGCTGTGCCTTCGGTATTGACGTAGAAACCAACAGGTTCAGCCACACCAATGGCGTAGGCAATCTGCACCAGCACTTGGTCGCAAAGGCCCGAAGCCACCATGTTCTTGGCGATGTGGCGTGCAGCGTATGCTGCCGAGCGGTCAACTTTCGAGCTGTCTTTGCCCGAGAAGGCACCGCCGCCGTGAGCACCGCGGCCACCGTAGGTATCGACGATGATTTTGCGGCCTGTCAGTCCGGTGTCGCCGTGAGGACCGCCGATGACGAACTTGCCCGTCGGGTTGACGAACACTTTCATGCCATCGGCAAACAATTTGCGCAACTTGGCAGGAAGTTGTTTCTTTACGCGTGGGATGAGGATGTTGAGCACGTCGCGCTCGATGGTGTCGCACATCAGTTGGTCGGCTTCCTCTTGGGTCATCTCGCCTGTCGGCTTGATGAAGTCGTCGTGCTGTGTGCTGATGACGATGGTGTCGATGCGCACAGGTTTCCAGCCTCCTTCGTATTCTACCGTCACTTGCGACTTGGCGTCGGGACGGAGATATTTCATTTGTTTGCCTTCGCGACGGATGGCTGCCAACTCGCGCAGCAAGCGGTGCGAGAGGTCGATGGTGAGTGGCATGTAGTTATCGGTCTCCTTGCAGGCAAAGCCGAACATCATGCCTTGGTCGCCAGCTCCTTGGTCTTCAGGCTTTTGGCGCACAACCCCTTGGTTGATGTCGCCCGATTGTCCATGAACAAGGGAAATCACGCCGCACGATTGGGCATCAAACTTGTATTCCGATTTGTTGTAACCGATTTTTTCGATGACGCCACGTGCAATGTCTTGAATTTCAACGTATGCGTTTGTCCTGATTTCACCGGCAACGACGACCGTGCCGGTGGTGACTAAAGTTTCGCAAGCCACTTTTGCAGTGGCATCGTGACGTAGGATTTCGTCCAAAACGGCATCCGAAATCTGGTCGCAAATTTTGTCCGGATGGCCTTCAGAAACTGATTCTGATGTGAAATAATAACCCATAACAAATTGTTTAACTATTGATTAAAAATTTGCGGAAGGTTTGTGAGATTGAAATGTGGGAAAAAACATTGTTTTAGCATTTTTTCTTGTGGTTGCAATCAAATCAAATCTTTCCACGTGAATTGTGCTGCAAAAATACGGCTTTTCCGTGAATTGGCAAGGTCATTCGCTAAATTATTTATTAAGTAGGTGATCAAAATTAGTTTACATATTGAAAACGAGGCATCGAGGTCGCGGGAATGTGAGATTACGAGGCATTCCGGCATCCCGAAGCCTCGCAGTCTCGAAATCCCGTGTCCTTTATAATGTAGTTTAATTTTGAATAGTTACTTAACTAAACTATAGCCAATCTTTTTTCTTATTTTTCCTCTCCGATTTCCCCTAATCGGTGTTCATCGGGTTCCGCATCTCTGATGCTCTTGTGGCATAACCAAAATATTGTGTGTTTCGATTCAACTTCTTAACCACGATTGTTTTTTGACCGCGAATTTGGCAAATTCAGCGAATAGGGAAT
>JAZQPN010000326.1:0-1584 GCA_045628585.1 Bacteroidales bacterium
GAAGGCAAATCGGGCAATTCTTCAGTGATGGAATCCAGCTGCATGACAATCGTGTCGACAATGCGCTGGGGCACGGTATCGTTTTGGGCCTGATGCGGATTGGCTTCCATGTTGGCCATGTTTTTGCAACCGTGGCACGGCAAAAGAATGAGAATCAACCCGCAAAAAAGCAGCGTTGAATAATAAATCCCATATAATTTGCGTTTTTTCAACACGAAAATTTTATTTTTGCCATCAAATTCGGTGCAAAGATAGTTTTTCTTGGCGCACAAACGACCTCAATATGAATCAACGTAGAAAAATAAAATTTGGTATGCTGCTTCTGGCAATTCTTTTGCCTTTGATTGCAGCGGCACAGAAAGGCGAAAAGATACAGACCGTAGTGATTGATGCCGGTCACGGCGGCAAGGACCCGGGAGCTCTTGGAAAATCGTGCAAGGAGAAGGACATCAACCTCGCAGTCGCCTTGAAATTAGGTGCCTATATCGAGGAAAACATGCCTAGCGTGAAGGTCATTTACACCCGGAAGAAGGATGTTTTCGTAGAACTGAACGAGCGTGCCGCCATCGCCAACCGCAACGATGCCGATGTGTTCATCTCCATTCATTGCAATGCCATAAAAAACGCTTCCATACATGGTGCCGAGACCTTCGTGATGGGTGAATCGAAAAACGAAGCCAACCTCAACGTGGCAAAAGCCGAAAACGCCGCCATCCTCTTGGAAGACAACGCCAGCGAGGCCTACGACAACTTCGACCCGAACAGCGCCGAGGCCTACATCCTGTTCTCGTTGTCGCAAAGCCTTTATCAGAATCAAAGCCTGCAACTGGCCGACAAGGTGCAGCAGCAGCTGGTCACCAAGGTAAGCCGCCACGACAGAGGTGTGCAACAGGCTGGTTTCCTTGTGCTTTGGAAAACTTCCATGCCAAGCATTCTGGTGGAATTGGGCTTCGTCAGCAATGCCAACGAAGAAAAATTCCTCAACTCGGAACGCGGCCAGACCCAGATGGCGCTGGCGCTTTACCGCGCTTTCAGCGAATACAAGCAAGCCTACGAAAGCGACAATAAGACCGAGGCAAAACCCGTGGTGACAACGCATGCAAGCAGCAGCGACAGCGATGTGTTTTTCACCGTGCAGTTCGCCAGCCGCGACAAGAAAGTGCCTGTCACCGACAAGGCTTTCAAGAAAGTGCCCGAAGTAGATGTCTACGAATACAACGGCGCATTCCGCTACATATCAGGGCATTTCACCAGCAAAGCGCAAGCCACGGCGCGCCAGACCGAGCTGCGCAACTTAGGTTTCAGCGATGCTTTCGTCATAGCTTTCGTCAATGGCGAGCGAGCCACTTTGAAAGCGGCTGAAGCGGCTTTGAAGAAATGAAAAAAGTGCCTCGATTGAGGCACTTTTCGTTTTTTGCATTAAACCAATCCTTTTACTTTGCGGCAATCATTTCGATTTCCACCAAGGCTTTCTTGGGCAGTTCCTTCACGGCGAAGGCGGCGCGAGCCGGGCAGTCGCCAGTGAAATACTTGGCGTAGACGGTGTTCATCTCGCCGAAATAGCTCATGTCGGCCAGATAGCAG
>JAZQPN010000327.1:0-1749 GCA_045628585.1 Bacteroidales bacterium
CAATGAGACATACGCCGTTTGCTTGAAAACGGACAACAAGGCCATCGGTAGCATTGGCTTGATGATTGGCACACAAAGCAACCTCGATTTGCCCGAAACGGAAGGTGAAATCGGTTACTGGATTGGCGTGCCTTTTTGGGGCATGGGACTAATTCCTGAGGCTACGAAAGAATTGATCCGTCACGCCTTTGTAGATTTAAATTTTGAAACGCTTTGGTGCGGCTATTTCGAAGGCAACGCCAAATCGAAACGCGTGCAGGAAAAATGTGGTTTCGTCTATCATCACACCAACAAGGACATCTATTGGAAACTGATGGACGACATTCGTACCGAGCACATTACCAGGCTGACACGAAAAGAATGGGAGCAAAAACGATGAACACTTTTAAAGCCAACGACCGCGCCGAATGGCGCAGATGGCTCAGCGAGCATTTCGAGACGGAGAAAGAAATCTGGTTCGTTTTCCCTACGAAAGTGGCGGGTGAGCAAAGCATTTCATACAATGATGCCGTCGAAGAAGCGCTTTGTTTCGGCTGGATTGACGGTCAGGCTGGCACACTCGACAGCACCCACGGCATCCGACGCTTCACACCAAGGCGGGAAGGAAGCCTTTATTCGCGCCCCAACATCGAACGCCTGATTTGGCTTGAGAGCCAGAGAATGATTCATCCAAAAGTCAGGCCATTGGTGCTGCCTGTCATCAACGAGCCATACATTTTTCCGGAGGATATTTTGGCTGAAATCAAGAAAGACCCAGAGACTTTGGTCAACTTCGAACGATTTTCGGATTCCTACCGTCGCATTCGGGTTGCCTACATCGATGCGGCACGTAAACGACCCGATGAGTTTCGTAAGCGCCTTGCAAATTTCATCGGCAAGACCAAAGCCAACAAATTGATAAAAGGTTACGGAGGCATTGAAAAATACTACAAGTAAGAAAATGAACATTGAAAGCAAACGAATGAATCTGTTTCCCATCAGCAATGATGAGATGCGCGATCTGATTGAAAACGAAACGATTGAAGAATTGCGGCAAGCCTACGGTGAGATGCTGCAAGGCTGCCTCGACCATCCCGAAAAACGGATGTGGTATGCCGTGTGGTTCATGGAACTAAAGGAAAATCCAGGGACTATCGTCGGTGATTTCTGTTTCAAAGGTGTCGGCAATGACGGGACGGTTGAAATCGGGTATGGTCTCAGAAAAGGTTTTTGTGGCAACGGCTATATGACAGAGGCTTTGCTGTCGGTTTCCGAATGGGCGTTGAAGCAAGATGGGGTCAAGAAAGTCATTGCCGAGACTACCGAGGAAAACGAAGCATCGAAAAAAGTCCTTCAACGGGCAGGATTCCTTTTTTCAGGACAATATGGCGAGGAAGGACCCGTTTATTACAAATTAGACAGATAATTATCATTAAAAACAGAATCAATATGGACACTTCAAAAGTTTACTACACCGACTTCCGCACGGGCTATTTCGGAGAAAGCATGCCTGCAAAACTCAAGCGGTTGGCACGCACTGCCGGCATTGAAAACATCGACATGAATGGCAAATTCGTCGCCATCAAGATGCACTTCGGCGAATTGGGCAACATTAGCTATCTGCGCCCGAATTATGCCAAAGCCATCGTCGACCTCGTCAAGGAATTGGGCGGAAAGCCTTTCCTCACCGACTGCAACACCATGTATCCCGGCTCGCGCAAAAATGCCCTCGAACATCTTGAATGTGCTTGGGAAAATGGTTTCACACCG
>JAZQPN010000328.1:0-15601 GCA_045628585.1 Bacteroidales bacterium
ACTATAACAATGGCCTACGATGCCACCATCATTATAATCTTCGTATGCTTCGATTTGACAACGATTCACACAGTCTTTCACCAATGCAACACCCGAAAAAACACCTATGTTACCAGCAATTCCCCCTGTGTAGTGACCCATCAAATGATTCAAGCTCGTAATGCTTCCAGAAGCCGAACAATCAACTATATAACAGTTGCCTTCCCCATGGACGTTATAAATATAATCCAAATACGACACGCCTGCCTCACCTACAATGCCTCCACCAACCAAACCCGATTCAATATTCACATTTTCAGTGTGGCAATTGATGATTTGCGTGTTACCCGCACTACCGATGATACCGCCTGAAATATTATTACTCTTAATACGACTGTTTTTCAAAGTTACATTTTTGATGACCGCGTTCTGTGTCATTCCGAAAAGTCCGCCCACAGAAATTATTGAATCGTTGACACCTTGGCACAAATTGTCAATCCAATAGCCATTTCCGTCATAAACGCCTGTAAAATAATGCACATACATCCAATAATAATCATAGATGTTTCCAATGCCGGGCCATTCGTAAGTAGGATCCCAGGAACTTCGATTCAAGCTGATGTTGTTGGTCTGAATGTAATGCGCATTACCGCCCGTGCCATCGTTGGTTTCTTTGGCCAGCAAAGCCAGTTGTGCAGCGGTGGCAATTTGGTACGGGTTTTCCTCTGAACCGTCGCCGCCAGCATACGCATCGGCTATGCTGCCATTCCAATAGGTAAATTCATCGCAACCGTAAGGCCCTGTGTGATACAGCTGTTCGCCATCTTCAAGATAACAGCGTATATTGTATGGATATGGTCCATCATACGCTGTTTCACTACACGAAGCGCAATCGGGAAACAAGCCTCCTACATAACCTATGCCTTCAATTATGTCGCCGTAAAATATAGGCCAATCGTACCTGAGTCTCTGAACCCTATAGGTGTGTCCTTCCCAAGTCACTTCCTCCACCGACTCAATTTCCAAATAATAACTACAGGAGTCTATCTCGATAGTCCAGCCTTCTCCTGCCTCAAGGCTAAAGTCGTACAAGATGGTGAAATCGTCGATGGTGACGTTGTACCAATAAACGACACTGCCCTCATTGTAAACATACTGCTTGCCACTTTGAGCTTCCGAAAAACACAAAAAAGGTTCGGTGATAATCCGACATTGGTGACCATTGATAACAGTGTCACCAATGGAAGCCATTCTGAAAACCGAAGCAGGGACCGTAAAGAAGGAAGACACCTCGAAATACCATTCCGCCCCGACAGGAGCAAATTCCTGAGTTTGTCCGCAAACCGTATTCCAGGCCGCGAGAACGAAGGTTGATAAGATTACTAATGCTTTTTTCATAGAGGATAATTTTTTTAGATTGTTAATATTCAATTGATTATGATTTTATCCGAATCAGACGCGATAAATCGCGTCTCTACACGGCGTTGATTATTTCTTCAAATGACCTATTATCGTTCAAACCATTCATTTTTTCCTGCTTGATGTACGATTTGCGGCGTGCAAACGAAGCAGTCTGGATTCCTAACAAAATGGAAATCACCTGATTGGTGAAACCTTGTTTGGTGAGGCAGCAAATCTGCAAGTCGCTGTCGGTCAAGGTCGGATATTGCGCCATGAGGCGTTTCGTGAAATCGCCGTAGGCGAAATCGGTCAGTTCGATGAAATCTTTCCAGTCGCGTTCCTCAAGGTTGAAAGCCAATGATGACGAAGTCACCTGCTCCGACAAGGCCAAGGCCGTGACATAGACCTTGTTTTTCTTCAAGGCAAGTTCCATTTGGTTTTTCAGCTGTTCCAATTTCAACTTATCATTGAGCATTTTCTGGCGAAGGATGAAAAATGCCGTCAGCAAGGCAATGAGCAACAGCGAAATGAAAAGATAAAGACGAACGTTTTTCAGGCGCTGCGCGGTTTGCAATTCGTTTTTCTGCGCCTGCAAATCGTATTCCGCCTTGATGCGTTGCACTTGCTCGAAATGGTTTTCATTATCGGTCTGTATCAGGTTTTCGCTGAAAAGTTCGTGATATTCAAGGGCTTTTTCAATGTCGCCTTGTTCTTGCGCAATGGTGTATAAGGCTTGATAAGCCGGAACCCTGATGCCCGCCTTTTCGCTTTGCGTGGCATAGTGGAGATGCAATGCAGCAAGGCTATCATTTTCCAAGTAAAAATGGGCGACACCCAAAGTCAAATGGCACATGATGGTGTCAATGCCTTTTTCAAGGACTTGATTCACATTTTCGATTGCTTTCTGATAGTCGCCAATGTTCATGTAAAAATCACGTGCTTGTTCCAACTGAATATCATAAAGCAGACTATCGTTTCTGACCAACTTGGCCACTTGCAACGCTTCGTCATAATAATGCTTTGCCTCGTCAGTTTTTTCCATCAAAGCCGCCACTCTGCCGCTGTTGCGCAACGCGACAGCCAAATTGGTGGAATCTGGAATCGTGCGAAACAGCATCGCAGCCTTTTGGTGCATCTCCAAGGCATCATCCATCAGGCCGTGTTTCCAGTACATGGCACCCAAATCATCCTCAATTTTTCCTTTCAGCTGCTGCACGTTTTCCTTTTCGGCATCGCATTTTCCGATTTCCAACAAGGCCTGACTGAACAATTCGGCTGCCACCTCCGACTGCTTCTGATGGCGTTTTTCGCTGCCTTCCTTATATAAGGAGTCCGCTTTTTCGAAATGACGCGCTTCGTTGCGGCACGATGTCGTCACCGACAAAATTCCGAAAAAGGCCAGGCAAAACATCCAAATTTTTAATGCTTTCATCGATATTCGATTTTTCACTTGCAAAATTATGTGAAAAACCCAACGGAAAAACCTTTGTCAAGACCCCCAAGAGGCCATATCTATCATAAAATTGAAATATCTATTTTTAAATCATTGATAAACAATGTAATAAAATCAGGCCTATCTATGGCTTATCTATCATTTATCGGGATTTAAAAGAATGTAATTTATCCACAATATCTACAAATGCGGATTTTTTTCCGCAGTTTTTACAAATATTGCGGATTTTTTTCCGCAGTTTGATAAAAATATGTATTTTTGCGGCAAATAAAACGATCATGGAACAATTGTACGAATTGTTTTTTACCAGACTAAACAACACACCAAAATCATTCAGGCGTTATCTCTTTGACGAAATCAATTGGGAAAACCGAATGATTGCCATAGTAGGATCTAGAGGTGTGGGCAAAACGACCTTGCTGTTGCAAAAAATCCTCGCTGACGGCAAGGAACACACACTTTATGTAAGTGCCGACAACCTTTACTTCAGCCAGCATACCCTTTTCGATACAGCATCGGAATTCAGCAAAAAAGGCGGCAAAAAACTCTATATTGACGAAATCCACAAATACCCATCATGGTCAACAGAACTGAAGATGATTTACGATTATCTTCCCGATTTGCAGACCATCATAACAGGTTCATCGATTCTCGACATCTACAAAGGCACTGCCGACCTTAGTCGGCGCATCATCACCTATCATCTTGAAGGATTGTCGTTTAGAGAATTTCTTGCCATGGCCAAAGGCATCGTAATCTCCCCTTTTAGCCTAGACGACATCCTCAACCACAAAGTGGAATTTCCGATGGACAAGAAACCTTTAGCCTTATTCGACGAGTACCTGAAGATTGGTTATTATCCTTTCTTCAATGAAAGCGAATACAGCACCATCCTAAACAATGTTGCAATACAAACCATCGAAAACGACATTCCCGCATACGCAAAGATGAACATTGCATCAGCACGCAAGTTAAAACTACTTCTTTACATTATTTCGCGTAGCGTGCCTTTCAAGCCTAATTTCACTGAGATAGGCGCTGCCATGAATTGCGACCGCAACAGCGTTGCCGATTATGCCTTTTATATGGAGAAAGCTGGATTGCTCCGCCAATTGAAGCATTTCGATGATAGCATGAAAACTTTCGGGAAAGTTGAGAAACTCTATTTAGGCAACACCAATCTCGTTTACGCCCTTTCGGAAAACAAACCCGACATTGGCAATTTGCGCGAGACTTTCTTCTTCTCACAAATGACAGTCAAAAATAACATATATGCCTCCAAGGTTTCTGATTTCCTCATCGAAGGAAACACCTTCGAGGTAGGCGGAAAAAACAAAGGCAAGAAGCAAATCAAAGATGTCAGCAAAGGTTTTGTAGTGAAAGACGACATCGAATATGGAATCGGCAACATCATCCCACTTTGGCATTTTGGATTGAATTACTAAACAACAACAAAGGCGAAAAGCTTCGCATCACAAAACCTCAACCTCAAGCAATCCGCTCACGAAATACGATTTTCCATTGGTTTCGCAATGGCAACGGTAGTTCTTGCGCAGTTTTTCGCCACGGCGGAAAACCATGCCGTTGGGTGCTAAGAAACGTGCATTTTCAGGCAAATCGTCAACGAGGGTTTTGTTCGATTTGCGCTCATCGTGCGATTTCAGCACTTTCATCAAGTCAAAATCGGTGCAAGTGCTGGCCGAAAGGTTTTGGAAATGCTGGTTCAGTTGCTGAAGGACATCTTCTGGGAAAATTTCTGTGGTCAGGAAAGGTTGCATCAAGGCCTTGTAGATGCGTTTCCATTCCTCGCCGTGAGGCTGCGCCTTTCTGCCATATTGCTGATACACATCATAATGCGCCACTTCGTGAACGTAGGTAATCAGCATCTGATAGGGATGCAAATCGCAATTCAAGGTAATGTGACAAATGCCGTTTTTAGTTCTTGGCGGACGGAAATCGCCCAACTTGGTTGTCCTAGGCCGCTTGAATTCCAATCGGAATTTACGCGCTTCGTACATTGCCGCCACCCCTTCGACCGATGCTTCCGGAAAATACTTTTTCAGCAAATCCAATTCTTCAGGCTTCATAGTCGATGGCTTTTTGAGGAACATAACTCCATTTGGTGCAAGTGTTGCAATGTCGCGGTGCCCGACGGCGCCCTGGGACTTCCTTCGCCTTGCAACCTGCCATCAATACCAACAAACCTAAAAACAGTATAATCAATTTTTTAGACATAATTTTTTCGTTTTTTCGCAAAGGGTGCCGTTCGCTGAAGCTCACTTTGCTTGTTTAAACTGCCCTTTCAGGGCGGACGTGTGCCCAAATCCTTCCTCCCAACTCCAAACTTTTTACTTTTCCACTTTCGGACGCAAGCATTGCGTCCCTACTTTCCACTTTAAAACTTTTCAAACTTTCCACTTTTCTTATTTCGCCAGCCAGCTTTCAGGATCCAACCTGTCTTTTTCTTTCAGCAATTCGAAATGCAATTCCGTCTTGCCTTCTATCTTATTCGTATGGATTTTACCCAGATTCTGCTTTGTCTTCACATTATCGCCACGTTTCACGGCGGCTTCCTCAATATTGGAATAAACCGTAAAATAATCGCCGTGACGAATGATAATAACCGTATTCGAAGCCGTCAGTTTGTTAACACTAACCACCATTCCATCAAACACGGCTCTTGCCTTGCTGTTTTCGCTGACTGCAATGTCGATGCCGTTGTTTGTGACAACGACTTTATCCGAAACCACGGATGCGTGTTTGCCAAAAGACGACGAAACAACGCCTTTTTCGACCGGCCAAGGCAATCGGCCTTTGTTGTTGGCAAAGTTGCTTGAAAGGGTCATTTCTGTAGGCGTAAGCGCCATATTTTTGTTTTCTTTAGCAGGAGCACTTGGCTTTGTGTTAGCATTTGCATTGCTCTTTGTCTTGTTTTTTTCCTT
Organism: Bacteroidales bacterium; assembly: GCA_045628585.1. GTDB lineage: Bacteria > Bacteroidota > Bacteroidia > Bacteroidales > F082 > Limimorpha. The sequence goes on from JAZQPN010000328.1 coordinate 5,776, forward strand.
TTCTGCTTTTGCTCTAGCCTCAGCTTCTGCTTTTGCTCTTGCTTCTGCTTCTTTCTTGGCCCTTTCGTTTGCCTTTCGGATTTCCTCAGCAATGATGTCATCAATGGCCTTTTGAAGTTTTTGAGCCTGTTTCTGCTTGTTTTTGATGTCTTGCTGCAAGTTTCCTTCCTGCTTTTTCAACTGTTTCACTTGCGTGTTCAAGTCTTCCTTTTCGCCTTGCAAAGCGGCTTTTTGTTCCTTCTCACCTTCCAAAAGGGCAGCCTGCTGCTCACGGGCTTTTTGGCTTGCCTCCATCTCGCTGCTGATGCGCCTTTCAGTTGAAGCAATCTGATCCATTTTCGTTTTCCGTGCATCGGAAAACTGGCGTATGTAGCGCAAACGCCTGAAAGCCTGGTTGAAATCGTCGGCGGAAAAAAGGAAAACCAGCTTGTCGTAATGGCTGCGGTTTTTGTTGGCAAAGACAATCATCTGGGCATATTCCTTGCGCAAATTCTTCAAATCGCCATTCAAGGCTTTAATATTACTTTGACCTTTGTTGATTTCTTCGTCCAAAACGGCAATCTGCTCATTATAAGCCTTCACCAATTCCTCGCGCTGCTTGATTTTCTTGTCGAGCAAATTGACCTGATTCAGCGTAGCTTGCTTGTTTTTCGAAGTCTCTTTCAGCAGTTTGTTGGCCGTAGCAATCTCCTGCTCCAAATTGGCGATTTGTCTCTCCAGCTTGGCCTTACTTTTCTGAGGATAAACCGCCAGCGAAAAAGCCATCAACAACAGGCAAATGAGGTATTTTTTCATAATCTTGTCCTTTGCATTTTTGAGGTGATTTTGAAGGGAAATGAAGTCGTTTCATTGAGCGTCACCGAAGAATACTTCATTTTGCCTGCAAAAGTATACATTCCTTTTAAATCGAGGCTGATTTCTGTCGGAATCAAATTTGTGCCGAAGGTTTCGAAACCGCCGTAAATGGTGCTCATTTGGAAAAAACGGTCAACGAAATGAGTCTTTGCCGTGCGGAAATGTTGCTGTTCAACCCAAATTTCATCGTAATTCGACGAACTGCTGATTTTGTAATACGGATTGTCCAATTCGCGTATTTTTTCACCTTTGCCAAGCATCCATAAACCATTACCTAACAGCGTGTTCTGAATATCCGAAAACCTGATGTTCGTTCCAAAACGCATTTTAAGCATGTCGAGCGATTCCTTCACATACGAGTTTTCCAGCTTGTTGATGACAAAAAGCGAATCGGGCGTGAGCATGATTCTGACTGCTTCCATGCCCAAAAGCGCCGTCACCGAAACCCAAATGACGCTGTCGCGCTGCATCCGGATTTGTCCGCCAAGGTTCGAAATCATCCCTGATTCGGGCTGAATGTTCAGTTTGGCCGAAAACCAATTCCATTGCGTTTCGTTTTGCTCCACTTGTTGAACCAAGGCTTCGGTGAGCATGGCTTCGGTCGGCGTCACATTCTTGCGATGCGAGCCGCACGATGCCAAGACCAACAAGGCAAACAACAGGATGATATGAAGCTTCAACTTACTCATACAGAGTGCCGCCCTTCAATTTCTGTTCCAGTTTTTCGGAATAGCCGCCAGCCTTTTGCGCCTTTTCCCAATTTTCGATGGCTTTTTTCGTGTCGCCCGTTTTGAAAAGAATGTCACCGTAATGCTCAAAATACAGTCCATCAGGATTTTGCGCATTTTCGATGGCTTTTTTCATTTGTTTTTCAGCTTCCTTATAATTGCCATTCTTGTAAAGCACCCAAGCGTAAGTGTCGAGATAAGTTGCGTTTTTCGGTTCCAATTCAATGGCGCGCGAAGCCATTTCAGCTGCTTTGTCCAAGTCCTCGCCTTTCAGCGAAAGATAATAGGCATAGTTGTTCAAAACCAATGCGTTATCAGGGTCAACAGCCAAAACCTTGTCGTAGGCGCTGAAAGCTTTGTCCATCTCGCCGGTTTCAAAATACAAGTCGCCCAGATAGCTGTCGAAACTCGTCTGCAAATTTCTGTCGGCACAATATTTCCTGCCTTTTTCCAAATACTTGATGGCCTCATCAGTCTGCTTGAAAATGGCGCTGCCAACACCCGCATACCAATAGAAAATAGGCTGCATTGGATAGTATTTCAAAGCCGCGACCGAATGTTGCAGAACCGCCTCGTTGTCCTTCAAATCCGCTTCGCTGAAAATGATGTTCTGCCAAGCCAGAAAATCAGTGCTATCGAGACTTAAAACCTTGGCATACATATACTTCGACTGCTGGTAATCCTGTTTTTTCAAATGATAGTTTCCCAAAACGATGTAGCCAATCTTATTGTCGGGATAAGTCTCAACAAAAGCCTGACCGGCCTGTCTTGCCTGTTCATCGGCTTCTTTTTCCGATGCTTTCTGGAACCAGTAATCGTAAATGTTGAGTTTTGTATTGAAATCCAGATTCTTGTTGCGAATGGCGGAAATCAGTTCCTGGAAAGCCTTGTCGTTGTCGCCACTCTTTTCGTAAAATTCAAGCAGCGAAACGTTGATGTATGGGTCGTTGGGGTTGTTTTCCTTCACTTTTTCATACATTTTGAGGGCTTCCTTTTCCTCACCGTTTTCCATATAGATTTGCGCCAACATGCTGTAATAGCGTGCGTTCTGTGGGTCGTTTTCAACCATTTTCTGCAATTCGGCAATCATTTTCTTTTTCTCGCCCTGACGCTGATAAATGGCAATGCGCTGCTCGCTAATCAGTTCGTTGGAACCAACTTGTTTTTCCAACAAATCGATCTTTTTCAAGGCTTTGTTGTAGTCTTCTTGAATCAGATAAACATCGATAAGTTCGCTCAGCGCATCAATGTCATCGGGATATTTTTCCGTCAGTTTTTCGTAGAGTTTCGCAAATTCGTCATACATTTCGTAATTGCGGTAAAACTTGCCCAAACGCAACTGATACCATTTGTTTTCCGGCTCCAGTTCAACGGCTTTGCGGATGTTTCTGAAAGCATCTTCCATCCTGCCCGCGTTGACGTACTGCTCGCTCAGTTCATACATGCTGGCGGCATCGTTTGGCATGAAAGTCAAGGCCTGCTCGAAATTCTTGATGGCACCCTGCACATCCTCACGGTACTTGCATTGCAAGCCATCGGAAAAATATGTGGCGTTTTTGCGCTTGTCGATAACCACGCCACCATCGGCTTTCAGGCCATCTTCCTGCGCCACACACAACGTGGCTGAAAACAGCAATGCAAAACCACAAAATATCCTTAATTTATTGATAGACATTTTAATATAAATCATATTTTGGAGTTAATGAACACATTTAAATGAACACGAACATATTTGTCGAACACAGATTGAACTGATTTACACGGATTTGCTTTTCAAGCATAATATCAATCCGAAAAATCCGTGTTATCCGTGTTCAATTCAACATCAGTGTTGACCCGTATGACCAAATCCGCCAGCACCGCGCTCCGTTTCGGAAAGTTCCTCAACTTCAACCATTTCGGCCTGTTCGCAACGGGCAAAACCGATTTGCGCAATGCGGTCGCCGTTGTTGATGACGAAAGGCTCGTTGGAAAGGTTGATAAGGATTTGCTTCAGTTCGCCACGATAGTCGGCATCGATAGTGCCAGGCGTATTCAATACCGTAATGCCGTGCTTGAAAGCGAGGCCGCTGCGCGGACGCACCTGACCTTCATAACCTTCTGGAATTTCGATATATAAACCCGTCGGAATTAAAGCACGTTGCATAGGTTGCAAGGTGACTGGGCCATCGGGCAGATAGGCACGCAAATCCATTCCAGCGGAATTCTTCGTTTCGTAAGCCGGCAATGCGTTATTCGATTTGTTTACTACTTTGACTTTCATATAATTCAATTCGAGATTTAAAATTCAAAGATTTAATATTTAAAGATTTTGACTATTTGACTATTTTGACTTTTAGACTTTTAGACAACTTGACTATTTTGACTTTTAGACTAATTTGCTCCCTGAGCTTGTCGAAGGGACGACCTTTTGAACAATTTTGAACCTTTTAATTTTAGACTATTTTGACTATTTGACGACTGATAACTGAAAAACTGATAACCAACACCACTCACGCCTTCCTTCTGCAAACCTTTGCGACCACGCCTTTCACTAAATCCTTTTCGAACCAGCAAATGGCAGCGCAGAAAACCATCATGATTAATGCATTCACAACAACCGCCAGAATTTGGTTTTCAATATGGATGAATTGCATCGCAAAGAACAAAACCAATGCCAAAGCGAAATAGCCCAAAATGCCTTTCACATCGTATGGAACCGCTGCTTTTTTCTGCCCTACGAAATAAGAAAGCAACATGCAGATGCCATAGCCTGCAAAGCCGCCCCAAGCACAAGCCATGTAACCATATTTCGGAACAAAAATGAAATTGATAGCCAGCAAAACCGCGCAACCTATGGCCGAAAAGATTGCTCCCCACCAAGTCTGGTCGATCAGTTTGTACCAAAACGAAAGGTTGAAATAAATGCCCATGAAAATTTCCGCCATCATCACAATCGGGACGACAACCAGACCTTCCCAATAATCCGACTTGATGATGTGTTTCAGGAGCGGCATAAACGCCACGACTGCCAGGAATGCGAACAACGTGAACATGACAAAATATTTCATCACTTGGGCTTGCATTTCCTTGCTGTCTGCGTCTTTTTTGCCGCCGAAGACGAAAGGCTCGTAGGCATAACGGAAAGCTTGCGTAATCATGGCCATAATCATAGCAATCTTCACGCAGGCACCATAAATGCCCAGCTGAACTTCGCCTTCCTTTCCCGGAACGATGAAACGGTAGCAAATCTTATCTGCCACCTGATTCAAGATGCCAGCCAAACCCAAAAGCAGCAAAGGCCATGTGTAACGCAACATTTGTTTCAGCAGTTTTTTATCTATGCCAAAACGCAACTTCTTGATTTCAGGAATGAAACCGAAAGTAATGCTTGCCGTGCAAATCAGATTAACAATGAAAATATAACCAACTTGATATTCAACATTATACCAACCCATCAGATTCGGGCAACTCTCCTTCAAGCCTGGGGCCACAAGGAAAATGAAGAGGTTAAGGCCTATGTTGACAAAAATGAACAACAGCTTCAGCGTAGCAAACTTGATGGCTTTATTTTCGTAACGTAAACGCGAAAAAAGGATGGCTTGAAAAGCATCAAAAGCCACAATAATGGCCATAATTTCGACATATTCGGGATGGCTGCCATAGTCCAAGGCATTGGCTATCGGATGCAGAAACAGCGATACCAGAACTACAAATACCAACGAAACAAAGCCAACGGCAAGTCCGGAAGTGGAGAAAGCCTTGTCGGGATTAACACCTTCCTTGTTGGCGAAACGGAAAAAAGTGGTCTCCATGCCAAAAGTAAGGATGACAAGCAGCAAGGCCGTGTAACCATAAAGATTCGTAACAACCCCATAACCACCTGTCGATGCTGCAATCTTGTAAGTATAGAGCGGCACCAGCAGATAATTCAGGAACCTGCCGATGATGCTGCTCAATCCGTAAATGGCGGTCTGCCCTAACAATGATGAAAGTTTATTGTTTGACATCGTTTTCCTCTCCTTTTTTCTAATCAGAATAACCCTACAAAAATAGGAATTATTGCATTAAGATTGTTCTTTGTTTTTGAAAAGCTCAATGATAAAGGTCGTGCCCCTACCCTCTTCGCTTTCAAAATTGATGCGTCCGCCAGCAACCTGAATGATGTTGTAAACCATGGCAAGTCCCAAGCCCGTTCCGCTCGATTTCGTAGTAAAGTTCGGCAGGAAAATCTTCTTCTTGTCTTCTTCCTTTACGCCTTTGCCGTTGTCCTTTATCTTGATGATGTATTTCTGCTCATTATCAATCAGTTCCACATCGATTTTTCCATCAGTCTTGTTTCCGATGGCTTGCACGGCGTTCTTCACGATATTGCCGAAAGCGCGGTTCAGATTGGTCTTGTCGCCATTGAAAAGATGCTCTTTTTTCAAGTCATAATGATAAGTGAAACTTATGTTTTCCTGAACATTATACAAGTTGACGACGCCTTGCAAAAGCGAAGCCAAATCGAGCGTTTCAGGATGATTTTCAGGCAGTTTGGCAAACGATGAAAAAGCCGATGCAATTTCCGAAAGGTCGTTGATTTGTTCCAAAAGCGTGTTGGCCGTGCGTTTCAGGCGGTCGCCAATGTCCTCTGCCCCATCGTTATAGGCTTTCACTAAATACTGCACGCTCAATTGCATCGGCGTCAGCGGGTTCTTGATTTCGTGCGCCACTTGCCTTGCCATTTCGCGCCAGGTGCTTTCGCGCTCATTGCGGGCAATCAGGTTGGCGCTTTTCTCCAGTTCGACAATCAATTGGTTGTATTGCTCAATCAGCGCCCCGATTTCGTCGTTACTCTTCCATTCTATCGGTTCGTTGTTTTTGTCCAGCTGAACGCTTTGCATCTTGCTCTGAATCAACGATAACGGCTTGGTGAGTCTTCGCGTTACGCTTAAAATCAAGAGTAAGGAAACCATCAGCAAGAGCAAAATGATGTTGAGATAAGTCATTACGAAACTGATGATTTCGGTTCGCAAATCCAATTCCGAAGAAAAATAAGGCGTGTTCAGATAAGCCAAGGCATTGCCCCTTTCGTCAGTAATCGGGATGTAGGCCGATTGGTATTTTCCTTTGCCCAGACTTTCCTCGTGCGTGTAATAAAGACTACGGTTGCCGCGCAAGTTTCTGAAAGCCTCGGCATTCATCAAGGTTGCTTGCAGATAGTTTTCAAATATTTCGGGGCGCGTCGAGGCAATCAGCTGGCCGTTCAAGCCGTAAAGATTCAAATCGGTGAAAAACGTCCTTGAATACCTTTGCAGGATTTCGGTCCAAACCACCCGCTGGTTTTGCGTTTCGAGGGCCGCAAAATCAATGTCGTTTTGCATCTCCGAAAGCACGGTTCTCGTGGTCACAAACTGCGAATCCAAGGTTTTCTGATTGTAAAGTCCACGCATGTAAATGACTGAAATTGGGCCGACTACGAAAAACGAAAGACTCAAGGTAAGCAAAACCACCATTTGAAATTTTTTGCCCAAACTCTTACGTTTCCAATCTTCTTGCTTTCGCGGTCTGACTATGAAATAAAGAATCACGACTGGCACCAGCAAAACCAGGAAAATCACGCCAAACGGCGCCGTTTTTTCAATCCAGCTTTTCTTTTCCGTGCTGACAATCAGAACATTCTTTTCGTCTTTTATTATTGAATAATGTTTTTGTTCCTTATCAAAAGTGAATTGTTTATCCTTGATATTCAAATCATTGACAAAATTCGGATAGACAAATTCACCATATTTGTAAACCAAAATGCTGTCACGATAGCTGGCAACCGAATAATCATACGGCATGTTGCTGTTGTTTTCCTGGAGAAAATACGGGAAGCCGAAACCTTCAGGCGCAATCGGCTTGTAAAATTCAAAATAAAGCGTTTTCTGCCTGACGGAATCCACATCATACAGTTTGATTTTCGCCAGATAATTCGGATCAAGGGTGAAATAATCAATGAAATACAATCCATCCCCTACCCTTTTTGTATCGTTATTTGCCAATAAATCAATAAAATAACTATCACAATTGACCATATAGCCTTCCGGTTGTATCGTGATTTCCTCATTCGGTTCGCAAACCGTCAGCGAAACGGAATAGGCTTTCATTGTCTCATCGAAAAGCAATTCCCTCGAATACCCCAAAACCACATCCGAAAGGACATTGCTTTCAGAAAAAACCATTTCACGCAAAACCGAATCTGTCGCAACTTTTTGCTTAAACTGAATAAAAGAATCCTCAAAATCAGCATCTTGCTTTTGCACCAGTTTTTCGGCAGCAGCAACCATATAAGCGTTTTCCTTCTTATTTTCAGACTGATAGCGCAAATAAGTAAGAAGAACCGACAACAAAAAAACAGCAATCAGACTGATTTCAACAAAATAAGGTTTCTCTTTGCCTTTGATTCGGTCGAGCCATTTTTGCGATTTTTCGAAGGATAAAAACAAGAAAACAAAAGCCGTGATCAACAATAAAAACAACAAGGATATAGCAATTTCCTTATAAGGTGACTTTATGGCCTGAACCAAATTGAAATCGCAGTAAGACAGCACGTTACCATCATGAGAATAGACTTTATATGCTGTTTCTTCATTCGTAAAAACCACACGGATATCAGCCAACGAGCGAAGCAGGCAAAATTCATTCGGAAAGAATTTATTATCGATTTTATAATTGGTATTGAGGCACTTAAAGAGATAATACGATCGATTATTATGCTGAAACGAATGTACGAAATAATTACCTGAAAGCAGATTGCAAATTGTATCACGGCCCAAAACCGTACGACGTTTCAAAAGGCGCGAACTAATTGTATTTTGATTCCAAGAAACCAACGAATCGTTTGAATAAACATAAATACCGATTTCCCGTTTGGCAAACTCAGCAGATTTCAAATCCTCAACCGCTATTGAATTCATATCGTTTTGCAATTTTGAAACCTTACGCTGAACTTTTGTCTCAATTCGCTTAGGATTGGAAACAAATAGAAAATCCAAGGCTAAAAGCAAGCTAAAAAGCAAAGAAAGGCCAAGAAAGACAAAACCCAACGACCGAAATTTATATAGATTTCTCATATACGGAATAATAAGCTAATATTCAATTCATTACAAAACATCAATTCTAATCAATTATCATACCATTTTTGAATGATATTTCCATTAAGAACACAAAATGCCTAAAAACGACCAAAAAGGGGCAAATTTTCAAAATGACTTATTTTTGCTTTTCAAACACATAAACCAAACTCGACCATTCACCACTTTTCCTCGCTTTTAAATTGGAAATCATGCCACGATAAATTCCTCTCAGCAATGGCAAACTCTTCTGGTGATATTTTTCACTCATAAAAGAAATATAAAAAGCATCCCAAACCAATTTTTGCGTTTGATTTTGAATTAAACCATTGATATTAAATATTTTAGCAATAGAATCCTGTGAGAAATGGTTCAAATGGCGCGGCACATCGTAAGCTGCCCATTTATCTTTATAATATTGTGCGTCATACGACCTGAAATTCGGTAAAGCAACGACAAGTCTTCCTCCTTTTTTCAAAAGCCTATTTAGCTGATTGACTTGCCATTGCAAATCAGAAACATGCTCCAAAACATGCCACATCGTGATGACATCAAAGCTTTCATCAGGCAATTCTTCCAAATCTTTTGGAAGCATAATTTCTGCTTTGATTCTTTTTTTTGCAATTGATGACGCGTCATCTGAAGGTTCGGCACCAGTGCATTGCCAACCGTTTTGTTCAGCAAAATGAAGAAAATCACCCACTCCGCAACCAATATCAAGCAATCTGCCATGTTCTTTTCCTTGCGTAGCAATAGCAATTTTATGTTTCAAATTCACAGATTTCACTGCCTCATAAACACGAGGAATAAAGCCTTTTTTGTTTTCCTGATGACTATAATATGTCTCAGATTTATAATAATCACCAATTTTCTCATCGGAAGGTTTCGGTGTGGTGTAAAGCAGACCACAATCTTCACAAACCATAATATCAAATGGTTCTTGCGTCAGAAAATAGTCTTTTAAACTCAGATGTATGTGTGCTTTTTCCGATTGGCACCAAGGACATTTATTACTCATATTTTTTCAGTGTTTCATGTGGAACAATTCTCTATCTTCCTAAAAATATGGCTAATACATTTATATCAGCAGGTGAAATTCCACTGATTCGCGAAGCCTGGCCAAGTGTTTCGGGCTTATAGCGGATTAGCTTCTCGCGCGATTCGTAT
>JAZQPN010000329.1:0-4286 GCA_045628585.1 Bacteroidales bacterium
TTGCGCACGATATTGGAAGGAATGGCAAACGAATAGCCTTCATACGAACCTGTATGCGAAGCAATTGCTGCATTAATGCCTATCAACTCCCCATTGGTATTCACCAAAGCGCCACCACTGTTTCCCGGATTGATGGCCGCATCGGTCTGAATGAAAGTGTCGACATTGGTGCCTTCGCCCAAAATGCTGAGGTCGCGCGCCTTGGCACTGACGATGCCCGCCGTAACCGTAGAATTCAAGCGGAAAGGATTGCCGACGGCCAGCACCCACTCGCCTACCCTGACCTTATCAGAATCACCAAACACAAGATATTCAAGGTCTTGCACATCGACTTTTATCAAAGCCAAGTCGGTCGATGGGTCAGTGCCAACGATGGTTGCCTTGCGTTCCTTTTTATCATTAAAAGTAACGGTGAGTTCGGCGGCACCTTCCACAACGTGATTGTTGGTCACGATGTAACCGTCAGGCGAAAGCACGACGCCCGAGCCGTATGCCTCCAAATACTGCTTTTGAGCTTGACCCGGCATACCGTAAAACTGTTGCAGCAAGGCACCGAAAAAGTCGTTGTAAGTGTTGGTCTGTTTTTCGATTTTCGTCTTAATGTGGACGACAGCATTCAAACTTTTTTCGGCAGCCGTAACGAAATCAGGCGTACCTTCCGTTGGAATGAAAGCCGTTCTATGTACCTGAGGCTGAACCTGTTCAACCTGCATGGCTTGTTGGTTCTCATCGGTCGCTTCACCAGCGGACTGGGTTGAATTGCAAGATGTTGCCATCAACATTCCGACGGCAAACAGAGCCACCTTCATGGTAGCTGAAAATTCATTTTTCACGTTAAACATAGTATCTGATATTTTGATTGGTTTCCCTATTAATGTGATTTTTTCTCTTTTATTGCACCGAAAATTGTAATTTTGTCGGTTTTTCGTTCAGAGGGCATATCAAATAACATGCCAAGAGACGTAACTGCATGAAAAACTGACAGATTGTTATATGATAAACCGATAAAAGTCTCTTATGTTCATCGAAACTGACAAGATAGCACTACGAAGCGCCGAACCTGAGGATGCAACCCAAATCTATGCTTGGGAAAACGACCGCAGCATTTGGCGTGTCAGCGGTACATTTGTGCCTTACACGCACTTTCAAATCGAGCAGTTTCTACTGAATAACAATGACTTATTCTCGCAACAGCAACTTCGTCTGATGATTTGTCAAGGCAAAACTGACATCGGTTGCATCGACATTTTCGACTACGATGCCATCAACGAAAGAGCCGGAATCGGCATCCTAATCGACAGCAAATTCCGTCATCAAGGCTACGCAAAAGACGCCATCTCTTTGCTCCTCGATTATCTATTCAACAATCTGATGCTCAAGCAAGTGCATTGTTCAATCGATGCATTGAACGAAGAAAGCCAGCATCTTTTCAAAGGTCTCGGTTTCGAGCTTTGCGGTTGCCGGAAACAATGGCTCAAAACACCCGATGGCTTCATCGACGAATATTTATTTCAACTCATAAATCCAAAACACGCATAATGGCAAAAGAAAAATCCACAAAAAGCAAGAAAAGCAAGACCAAGTCAAAAGGTCATAAAACGCGCAATATCATTCTTTTAGTTATTGGAATACTGTTTATTTTCGCCTTGGCATTCGGTTATTGGTTTTACCGGACCTTGCTTTCACCCAACGTAAATATTGGCGAAAAAGAGGAAGCTGTAATCTACATTCCCACAGGTTCCGATTTCGGTGCCGTGATGGATACGCTTAACAGCCAAGGACTTCTGACACGCGAAAACAGTTTCCGATGGGTCGCCAACAGGAAAAAATATCCGGAAAACATTAAGCCAGGCCGCTACATCGTGCGTCAAGGAATGAGCAACAACCAGCTCACCAATATGTTGCGCGGCGGCTGGCAGTCGCCTGTCAACGTCACCTTTAATTATATGCGCAACGTGGATATGCTGGCGGGCAAAGTCGGCAAACAGATTGAAGCCGATTCTGCATCCATTTCAAATTTGTTACATAACTCAGAGTACGTCAAGCAAATAGGATTCAACGAATATACATTGCCAGCCTTGTTTTTGCCCGACACTTACGAGTTTTACTGGAACACCGATGCCGAATCATTCGTTTCACGCATGTTGCAGGAATACAACAAGTTCTGGAACGAAGAACGCAAAAAAGCCGCAAAACAGCAAGGCCTCTCCCCTGTTCAGGTCAGCATTTTGGCCTCCATTGTCGACAAGGAAACCAACAAGACCGACGAAATGCCACGCATTGCGGGCGTCTACCTGAACCGTCTGCACAGCAACTGGCTGCTGCAAGCCGACCCGACGCTGATTTTTGCCATCGGCGATTTCAGCATCAAGCGTGTGCTGAACGTTCACAAGGAAATCGAATCGCCTTACAACACTTATAAATACATAGGCCTGCCACCTGGTCCTATCTGCATTCCTTCCGTTGCGGCAGTCAAGGCCGTGCTGAACGCCGAAAAGCACAACTATTTCTATTTCTGCGCAAAAGAGGATTTCTCTGGCTATCACAATTTCGCGAAGACTTTAACGGAACACAACCACAATGCCGTGAAATACCAGAACGCATTGAACCAGAGAGGAATCAGATAGATTCATCATTTAGAAAATAATCACAACAAAATGAATATCAAAAATTTACGAATCAGAAGATTATGTATTTCGCTCATTGCGATATTTTTTTCGCAATTGGCAATAGCACAAATCCCAAACGGCTATTACAATGATGCCGAAGGCAAAACCGGCAACGAACTCAGAGCCGCATTGCACAACATCATCAAGAATCATACAGTCGTGTCATACAGCAACTTGCTTGACGCATATTGGGCAACCGACAACCGCGGCAACGGCAAGGTTTGGGACATTTATTCCGATAACCCGAACGGCAACCCGCCCTATCTTTTTGACCTCGGGCAAGACGAATGTGGTTCCTACAAAAAGGAAGGCGACTGTTACAACCGCGAGCATCTGTGGCCACAAAGCTGGTTTAAGGAAAAATCGCCGATGAAAAGCGACCTTTTCCACGTTTTGCCAACCGACGGTTATGTCAACAACCGCCGCTCCAACTATCCGTTTGGCGAAGTGCGTTCTGCAACTTGGACATCACGCAACGGTTCAAAATTAGGAAACTGCAATGTATCAGGCTATTCCGGCATCGTATTTGAACCAATTGATGAGTACAAAGGCGACATTGCACGTGCATTTTTCTACATGAGCACACGCTATTATGGCGAAGATTCAGGCTGGACAACATCAGGAATGACAAACAAGGCCGAAATAAAAGACTGGGCAATGGATATGTTACTGACTTGGAACGAATTAGACCCCGTCAGCCAAAAAGAAATCGACCGCAACAATGTCATCTATGAAGATTATCAACACAACCGCAACCCCTTTATTGACCATCCTGAATACGCACGAATGATTTGGGACGAAAACTGGCAAGGTGGCACAACTCACGACATCACAGTCAATTCCTGCACAAACGGAAGCATAACCACCGATGCAAATTCCGCCTACGAAGGACAGACCATCACGCTGAATGCCTTCCCTGCATCTGGTTATGAATTAGACTCTTGGAACGTCTACAGAACCGGTTCACCAAGCACAAGCGTCACCGTAAGCAGCAACAACACCTTCACGATGCCAGATTTCGCCGTGACCGTTTCCGCTACATTCAAGCAAAATGCAACACAATACACCATAAACCTCGCTACAACTTCGCACGGAACCATTTCAGCCAGCGCAACAACCGCCCTGTCAGGCACTTCTATAACACTCAGCGCCCAACCTGCCAATGGATACGAACTCTATGCTTGGTACGTTTACAAAACTGGCAATCAGAACACTAGCGTTGAAGTCACAAACAACAGTTTCACAATGCCAGCTTTCAACGTGACCGTCTTTGCCACTTTCGCCCCACAAGGCACCTCTAGTTCAGGTGATTACGAGAAAGTCACCAGAGCATTGAACGAATGGAGCGGCGAGTATCTCATCGTTTACGAAGGTGGAAACGCAGCATTTAATGGCGGTTTGACAACATTGGACGCTGCAAACAATTACATTCCCGTCGAAATCAGCAATGGAACCATCACAGCAAATGAAACAACCAATGCCGCAAAATTCACCATTGCACCTACAGAAGGCGGATACTCAATTAAAAGCGCCAGCGGCTATTATATTGGAAACACATCAAATTCAAACAGCTTATCATCTTCTCAATCTACAATTTTCTCAAATTCAATAGACTAT
>JAZQPN010000330.1:0-2821 GCA_045628585.1 Bacteroidales bacterium
GTTCCCCAATTGCCAACTAAGGTCGGTTCGCTGACCAATTCTTTCAGTTCTTTAATGTATTCGCTTCTTGGAATCGTGTAGGCTCCAAGGCTTACTAAGTGTTTTGTTTCTTGCTGACAATCAATTAACTTAAATCCATTCAGTTGAAGGAATTTGTGAAGATAATGAAAAGCCACTTTTGAAGCATCGGTAACTGTATGGAACATCGATTCGCCACAGAAAATCTTACCAATTGAAACGCCGTAAAGTCCGCCGACAAGTTCGCCATCGAGGTAAGTCTCAAATGAATGTGCCAAACCGCGTTGATGCAAATTGCAGTAGGCTTCAATCATTTCGTCCAAAATCCAAGTGCCATCCTGACCTTCGCGTGGGGTGTTGGCGCAATGTTCCATAACGCTGCGGAAATTGGTGTCGATTCTACATTCAAATTTGCCTGATTTTATGGTGTGTTTCAGCGACTTGGATACTTTCATTTCGCCCGGACGGATGACAAGACGCGGATTGAGTGACCACCAAAGTATAGGCTCATCGTCATTATACCACGGGAAAATGCCATTGGCGTAGGCCACCACAAGCCTTTCTGCCGACAAATCGCCGCCAAAAGCCAACAGACCATCTTTGTTTGCTTTTTCCGCTGAAGGAAAGAAAGGATGCTCGTTATCAAGTAAGTAAATTCTGTTCATTATCAAAAAGTTACAACTCGCTATTTAACAAGTTCCTATATCTATTTGAATTTATCTTTCAAGGCTTGTCCGGTGTATGATTTCTTGCATTTTGCTAAATCTTCTGGCGTGCCTTCAAAGACAATGTTTCCGCCTTTGTTTCCGCCTTCAGGACCAAGGTCAATCACCCAGTCTGCCGACTTGATGACATCAAGATTGTGTTCAATGATAATGATGGAATGACCGTTGAGAATGAGCGCGTTAAACGATTCTAACAGCTTGTTGACATCGTGGAAATGAAGGCCAGTTGTGGGTTCGTCGAAGATGAACAAGGTCGGTTTCTCAACTTGTCCTTTGATAAGGAAATACGCCAACTTGACGCGCTGCGCCTCGCCGCCAGAAAGCGAACTTGACGATTGTCCCAATTTCAGATAGCCCAATCCGACTTCCTGCAAGGGTTTCAGACGTGAGAGGATTCTGCCCACCACGGGCGTATTCTTTTCGCTTGACTCGGCAAAGAACGTAATTGCCTCATCTATACTCATTTCGAGAATGTCGGAAATGTTTTTCCCGTCATATTTTATCTCCAGAACCTCTTCCTTGTAACGCGCTCCGTGGCACGATTCGCAAGGCAGATACACATCTGCCATGAATTGCATTTCAATCTTCGTGACACCTTCGCCTTCACATTCGTCGCAACGTCCGCCGGGGACATTGAACGAGAAAAATGATGGCTTGACACCTCTCAATTTGGCCAGTTTCTGGTCGGCAAATAGTTGACGTATTTCATCAAATGCCTTGAGGTAAGTCACAGGATTTGAGCGAGATGATTTCCCAATAGGATTCTGGTCTACGAACTCAACGGCTTGGATGAGATTCAGATTGCCTTCCAAGGCACCGAAACTGCCGCAGCGTTCCACATTGTCGCCCAATTGCCGTTTCATGGCGGGATAAAGAATGTCTTTCACTAAAGTGGATTTTCCCGAACCGCTCACGCCCGTAATGACGGTTATCGTGTTCAGCGGGAATTTCACCGTTATGTTTTTCAGATTATGTTGCGTTGCACCTTTTATAATGAGGTTGTTGCTTGATTTGCGGCGGCGTTTTGGCATCGGGATTTCCATTTTGCCCGTCATGTATTGTGCCGTCAGGCTTTCCGGGCATTGCTCCAAATCCTTCAAATCGCCCTGAAACACTAATTTTCCGCCAAAATTGCCGGCCTTTGGACCAATGTCGATGATTTGGTCGGCGTTGCGGATGATTTCCTCATCGTGTTCGACGACAATGACCGTGTTGCCAATGTCGCGCAAACGCTTTAATACGGTGATAAGTCGCTCAGTGTCACGCGAATGAAGTCCTATGCTTGGCTCGTCTAAAATGTAAGTGGAACCGACAAGACTGCTGCCTAACGAAGTGGCCAGATTGATACGCTGCGATTCGCCACCCGAAAGTGAGTTTGAAAGTCGGTTCAAAGTCAGGTAACTCAGGCCTACATCTATCAGAAAATCAAGGCGGTTGTTGATTTCAATCAAAAGGCGGTTGGCAATCTGAAGGTCGGTTTCGTCTAATTTAAGAGTGTCGAAAAAGCGTTTCAGCTCGTCCAAAGGCATCAGCACCAAATCGGTGATGCTCTTGCCGCCGACTTTCACATATTGCGCCTCTTTTTTCAGTCGTGTGCCGTGACATTCGGGGCAGACCGTTTTCCCGCGATAACGCGAAAGCATGACGCGGTATTGTATCTTAAACGATTGTGATTCAACGTATTCAAAGAAAGCGTTGATGCCTTCGAAATATTGGTTTCCAGTCCAAAGCAATTCCTTTTGTGCATCGCTAAGTTCAAAATACGGCTTGTGAATCGGAAAATCAAAATGACTCGTGGCGCGGATGAAAGCGTCTTTCCATTCGCTCATTTTTTCGCCTCGCCAGCAGGCCACGGCGTTGTCGTAAACGGAAAGGCTTTTGTTCGGAAAAACGAGTTCGGGATCGATGCCAATTACGCTGCCGAAACCCTGGCAGGTAGGGCAGGCGCCGAAAGGATTGTTGAAGGCAAAGAGATTGGTGGTCGGCGGCTCAAAAACGATGCCGTCGGCCTCAAAACGCGACGAAAAATCGATGGTTTTACGCTCGCCATTAATTTCGTAGATGATTTGGCAACATTC
>JAZQPN010000331.1:0-6188 GCA_045628585.1 Bacteroidales bacterium
ATTCCGAACAGAGAAGTTAAGCCCTGCCGCGCCGATGATACTGCATCCGTGTGGGAAAGTAGGTCGCCGCCCACCCTTAACGAAAACCCTGACACTTCTTGCGTCGGGGTTTTTTGTTTGTATTATGGTTCTGCAAAAAAACTCAGGTTTGCCTGAGTTTTCGTTAGGCGATTATTTACTTTTTGACCCATAAATGTTTTATACTTCGATAATTGTTTGTCTTATTAGGTCAAGCTGATTTCTTTTTTTTGAAACAAATCTCTTTTCTTATTTTTCCTCTCCGATTTCCCCTAATCGTTGTTCATCGGGTTCCGCATCTCTGGTGCTCTCGTGGCAAAACCAAACATGTTGCGTGTTCCGAACGAACTACTTAAAAAATGTATTTCGATTATTTGTCACGAATTGTCTCCACTGCTTGGGTTCTAAATGTATATAGATTCCTTTGTTTATCTTAATCTAAATCTCGCAACAGCTCGATTTAAACCAGTCTTTTGGTTTTTTTCAACTCAATTTTCCATTCTGGGTCTATATCAAAATAATAGTTAGACTGTCTGCTAAACTTTTAGCGGACACCAATAATTTCTCAAGTTACCAAGTAATTTTTTACTGCTTTTCCCAAACGTTCACGATTTCACCGATATAGGCGTAGTGAATGCCCATGCCTCGGTCGCCGTAGAAGGCTTTCACATCGTCGCAAAGCTGGTCCAATTCAAATTGGTGCGCATAGATGATTTTACACTCGATGGCGAGATTGGCTTCCTCAAAAATAGGGTTGCCCAGTTCGGTGAAGGTCGGGTGAAGGCCTGCCGGAGTGAGTTTGTCGCCTTCGCGGCCTGAGTGTGAGCCGATGTAAACCAAAGCATCGTGCATCTCTTCGGGAAATGCGGTGACGGTGAAATATTCGTTACGTTGCATGAATTCGTGCGTGTAGCGGTCGGTGGAAACATAGACTGTGAAAATCGGCTTGTTCCAAAGCACGCCGAGGTCGCCCCATCCGATTGTCATGGCGTTCATGTCGCCTTCCTTGCCGACGGCGAGCGCCATCCAGTCGTCGCGTAACATTCCGACGGTGTTGCGGATTTGGTCGGGCTCAATGGCCTTCCAAGTTGCGGAATCTTTGCTCATTTCTGTTTCAGCTTCAGTAGTTTGAATTGTGTTTTCTTTCTCGTTGCATGATGCCAATCCGAAGAGCATCAGTGCTGCAAAGATACATGATTTGATTGATTTTGCCATGATACGATGTTTAAATGTGATTTCCGATTTTTGTGCCGACATACATGCCTGCCCAGACGAAAAGCAGACAAAGGACAACGGTGCCTAAAATGTATGCGCCAGCGTTGAGGAAATTTCCTGAGCGCAGCATTTCCAACGATTGTGCCGAGAAAGTGGAGTAGGTGGTGAAGCCGCCGCAAAGTCCGACGGTGAGCATGAGTTTCCAGTCGCCGCTTGTGCAAGCCGCCATGAAAAGACCGATGAGGAACGACCCGATGCTGTTGACGCTTAGTGTGGCTATCCATGAAGCGCAATGCAAGGCGTTGCCTGCAAGGGTGGCCAAATAACGCAGTATGCTGCCCGCTGCACCGCCGAGACCTACTATGAGAATGTTTTTGAACATGATGCTATTCTGTTAAATATTTCCCCGTTACCGAAATTTCACATTCCGCCATGGTTTTTGGCGTGCCGGTGAAAAGAATCTCGCCGCCCATGTTGCCGCCGCCGGGACCGAGTTCGATGGCGTAGTCTGCCGACTTCACCATTTCCAGATTGTGCTCGATGAGGAAAATCGTGTTGCCTTTTTCGACCATTTCGTCAAATAGGCGAAGAATGCGGTCGATGTCGTTGAGATGAAGGCCATCGGAAGGTTCGTCGAGGATGAAAATCTTGCCTTTGTTGCGCAGGTATGATGCCAGTTTGATACGCTGCAATTCGCCGCCCGAAAGCGTCGAAAGCGACTGGTTGAGATGTAAATAGCTCAATCCGACTTGCAACAAAGGCTCTAACTTTTCGGCTATCACGGTGCCGGAAAATAGCTCGCATGCTTTCTCGGCCGTGAGGTCCATGACTTGGGCGATGTTCATGCCTTGTACCTTATATTCAAGCACTTCGTTGGAATAGCGCAGGCCGCCGCATGCTTCGCAGACTGTCTCGATGGCATCCATGAAAGCCATGTCGGATACGATGACGCCTTTGCCTTGGCAGACGGGACAACCGCCTTTGCCGTTGAAGGAGAACAGGTCCATTTTCACCTTGTTTTCCTTGGCGAAGACCTTGCGGATGTCGTCAGCGACTTCAAGGTAAGTGGCTGGCGTTGAGCGCAGACTGATGCCGATGTTTTTCTGACTTATGTAGACAATGTCATCGGGATTCGGGTAGGCTTTCATGAAACACTCCATGAGTGAACTTTTCCCCGAACCAGCCACGCCGACCACGGCGGTCATCACGCCGAGTGGCATGTCGATGGTGATGTCTTTCAAGTTGTGCAAGTTGGCGTGTTCCAAATGGAACCAGTCGTTTGGTGTCCTGACCTTGTCTTTCAGTTGCTTGGAAGCGTTTAATCGGGTGCCTGTCAAAGTGTGGCTTCGGAGCAGTTCTTCGTAACTGCCTTCAAAAAGTATCTGACCGCCGGCAGCACCCGCACCGGGACCCATATCGATGATGTGGTCGGCAATCTTAATCATGTCTTTGTGATGTTCGACCAAAATGACCGTGTTGCCGTGCTGTTTCAGCTTCTTGACGGAGTTTTGCATGAGCAGAATGTCGTGGTTGTGAAGGCCGACGCTCGGCTCGTCAAGGATATACATGACATCGGAAAGCGATGAGTTGATGTATTTTGCAATCTTGCAACGTTGCGCTTCGCCACCCGAAAGTGTGCCGATGGCGCGGTCGAGGGTGAGGTAGCCCAAGCCGATTTCTTCCAACGCGGATAGCCTTTCGATGGTGGCGTGCTTGATGTCTTCGGCCAGATGATTATCAATGCTTTCCATCCATATTTTGCAGTCGGTGATGCTCATGGCGGTGACATCGGCAATGTTTTTTCCGTTGATTTTGCAGGAAAGAATCGTTGGGTTGAGGCGAGTTCCTTTGCAGTCGGGACAAGTGCCCATGGTGAGCATCGGGTTGAGCACGGCAGCATGAAGTAAACCTTCTTCTGAGTTGATGATGCTGCGGTACATGCGCGGAATCAGGCCTTCGTATTTGGCGCTTTTCGGCCAGTTTTTCGGCGGGTTTTTCAGTTTGATTTGCGGCGAATTGAGGAACAAATCCAATTCTTCGGGCGAATAGTCCTTGATTTTCTTGTCCAAGTCGAAAAGGCCGCTGTGAGCGTAACGAATCCAGCGCCAGCCGCCTTTTCCGAAAGCGATGTAATGGATGGTGTCTTCGTCGTTGAGCGATTTGTCGAAATCGACGAGCTTGTGAATGTCGAGTTCGCGGATTTCGCCCAAACCCGCACAGCGCGGACAGCTGCCCAAAGGATGGTTGAACGAAAAGACATCGGAATAGCCGACAAAAGGCTGCCCAACGCGCGAAAACAGCAGTCGCAGCAAGGCATAAATGTCGGTGTAAGTTCCCACCGTCGAGCGTGAATTGGAGGTGGGCTTGCGTTGCTCGATGACGATGGCAATAGGAAGGTTTTCAATCTTTTCCACATGAGGACGACCATATTTTGGCAGATATTGCTGCGTGAAAGAAGGGAAAGTGTCGTTCAGTTCGCGTCTCGATTTTGCCGCTATCGTGTCCAAAACCAACGACGATTTCCCCGAGCCGGAAACGCCCGTCACGATGGTGATTTGCCTTTTGGGAATTTTCAGCGAAAGGTTTTTCAGATTGTTTTCAGTCGCGCCTTCAATAAGGATGTAGTCTTCCATTTGCATTTGATTGAAAAAGTTAGCAAAGGTAGGGATTTATTTCCTACTTTTGGCAGTTAAATCAATCAAAATGAGTTTGCAAAGTTTTAATATTTTTCTCATTGTCATGGCTTGTGTGGCCGTGATTGTCTTTGTGGCCTTGTATTTCGTCGATGCAGGTTATGGTAAGTTTTACAACAAGAAATGGGGGCCAGCTATCAACAACAAAGTGGGCTGGGTGCTGATGGAAGCGCCGGTTTTCATTGCCATGCTCGTGATTTGGCTTTGTTCGGATAGAGTAGGTGATTTGACCCGAATCGCTTTCCTATTCCTTTTTGAATTGCACTATTTCCAACGCTCGTTTGTCTTCCCGTTCCGCATTCGTGGCAAGAGCAAGATGCCACTATCCATTATTCTTATGGGTGTGGTTTTCAATACCTTGAATGCCTTAATGCAGGGCGGCTGGATATTTTTCATTTCGC
Organism: Bacteroidales bacterium; assembly: GCA_045628585.1. Taxonomy (GTDB): domain Bacteria; phylum Bacteroidota; class Bacteroidia; order Bacteroidales; family F082; genus Limimorpha. Next base: position 4,328 of record JAZQPN010000331.1, read on the forward strand.
CCGATGATTATTATGCGCCCAATTATCTTTCGACGCCGAAATTCATCATTGGTTTCTTGGTTTTCTTAGTGGGTTTGTTTATCAACATTCAGTCGGATGACATTATCCGCAATTTGCGGAAACCTGGCGACACGAAACACTATCTGCCCAAGGAAGGCATGTTCAAATATGTCACATCAGCGAATTATTTCGGCGAATTTTTGGAGTGGATTGGCTTCGCCGTTTTGACTTGGTCGTGGTCGGGAGCTGTCTTCGCTTTGTGGACTTTTGCCAATCTGGGACCGCGTGCCGCTCGCATTTACGACAAATATAAGGCCGAATTTGGCGATGAATTGGATACGAAGAAAACAAAAAGAATCATACCGTTTATTTATTGAAAGTGTTAAAGTGGAAAGTGTTAAAGTGGAAAGTGAAATAGTGGAAAATGGAAAGTGATAAAATGAAATCGTGAAATTAGCTCGTTGAGTTTATCGAAACGACGGTTCATGGTGAAAATGTAAAGTGTTAAAGTTTGAACTTTTTTCAACTGAAAACCGATAACTGAAAACTGAAAACCAACGATACATAACAAACATTGCTCATGGAATCAAAGATATTTACCTCATGTCAAATCGGACCTATTACCTTGAGAAACAGGGTGATTCGCTCCGCCGCTTTCGAGAATATGGCTTACGGCAACAAGCCTTCTCAGGATTTGTTCAACTATCATGTCGCTGTTGCAAAAGGCGGCGTGGGCATGACTACGGTGGCTTACGCAGCCGTGTCGCAGTCGGGCCTGTCGTTCAACGGACAGCTTTGGATGCGCGAGGAAATCGTTCCCGAACTGAAAAAACTCACTGATGCCGTTCATGCCGAAGGCGCAAAGGCTTCCATCCAGTTGGGGCATTGCGGCAACATGACGCACCGCGCCACTTGCGGCTGTATGCCGGTCGGCGCTTCGGGCGGCTTCAACCTATATTCACCGACTTTCGTCAGGAAATTGCGCAAGGATGAAATCTATGCCATGGTCAAGGATTTTGGCAAGGCCGTCGATTTGGCACGTGAAGCGGGGTTCGATTGCGTCGAAATCCATGCCGGACATGGTTATCTCATCAGTCAGTTCCTGTCGCCTTATACCAATCATCGTCACGATGAATTTGGCGGTAGTCTCGAAAACAGGATGCGTTTCATGCAACTGGTTATCAACGAGGTAATGGCTCATGCTAAGGATGATATGGCAGTTGTGGCGAAGGTCAACATGCACGATGGTTTCAAACGTGGCATGCAACAGGAAGAGTGCATCATGGTGGCTCAGGAACTGGAACGTTTGGGCGTCCATGCCTTGGTGCTTACGGCAGGTTTCGTCAGCAAAGCTCCAATGGAGGTGATGCGTGGCGCCATGCCGCTGAAGACTTTGCGTCATTACATGGATATGAAGAAATTCTGGTGGCTGAAAGCCGGTTTGACTTTTGCAGGTCGCATCATGATTCCGACGGTGCCTTACAGCGAAGGCTATTTCTTGGAAGATGCCAAAGTTTTTCGTGCCAATCTGAAACTGCCTCTGATTTATGTCGGCGGTTTGATTTCAAAGCAAAAGATGGAAGAAGTGCTCGATGCCGGTTTCACTGGCTTGCAGATGGCGCGCGCCTTGGTGCATGACACCGATTTCGTCAACAAACTGAAGTCGGGCGAGATTGAGCGCAGTGGTTGCAAACACTCCAACTATTGCATTGGCCGTATGTATACCTTGGAAATGAAGTGCCATCATTGCGTTGAAAATCTGCCGGATAAACTGCAAAAGGAAATCGATCATGCTGAAAAAACGCTTTAAAAAAATCTTTGTCGGATTGCTCGTGTGTTTCATGTCGCTGCAAGGCATGGC
>JAZQPN010000332.1:0-11078 GCA_045628585.1 Bacteroidales bacterium
TTCTGTTTTTGATACTGATAAGTTCGTTTGGCTGCAAGGCCGTGAAGTCTGGATGTTTTCCGTCCTTTACAATAAGGTGGAAAAGCGTCAAGAGTGGCTGGATTGCGCCATTCAGGGGGCTGATTTTCTGAAGAAAAATGGTCACGATGGCAATTACAACTGGTATTTTGCCCTCGACCGTCAAGGCAATCCATTGGTTGAGCCATACAATATTTTCTCCTATACTTTTGCGGTTTTGGCTTTCGGTCAACTAAGCATCGCCACAGGCAACAAGGAATATGCCGACATCGCCAAAAAGACTTTCGACATCGTGCTTTCAAAAGTCAGTAACCCAAAGGGAAAGTGGAATAAGATAGTTCCCTGCACCCGTCCGATGAAGAGTTTCGACCTGCCGATGATTCTCTGCAATGTGGCCTTGGAAATCGAGTCGCTGCTTGAACCTGAATTTCTGCAAAAGACCATCGACACCTGTCTGCACGAAGTTTTGGATGTGTTTTATCGTCCGGAACTGGGTCTCATCGTCGAGCATGTCGGCGTTGATGGCGAACTGATGGACAATTTCAATGGCCGTCTCCTCAATCCGGGTCATGCTATCGAAGCCATGTGGTTCATCATGGATTTGGGCGTGCGCCTGAACCGCAAGGATTTGATTGACAAGGCCGTGAAAATCGCCCTCAGCGAAGTGAATTACGGCTGGGACAAAGAAAACGGCGGCATCTTCTATTTCCTTGACAGAAAAGGTTATCCGCCCGAGAAACTGGAATGGGACCAGAAACTGTGGTGGGTGCATATCGAAACCCTCATCACGATGCTGAAAGGCTATCAACTGACTGGAAATCAGGAATGTTTGGATTGGTTTGAAAAGGTCAACGATTATGTCTGGACACATTTCACCGACCCTGAATATCCGGAATGGTACGGCTATCTGAACCGCCATGGCGAGGTGTTGCTGCCACTGAAAGGCGGCAAATGGAAAGGTTGTTTCCATGTGCCAAGAGGTCTGTTCCAATGCTGGCAGATATTGGAAAAATTATCATAAACCACATCATGTAGAGACGTTGCGTGCAACGTCTCTCAACAATTTTTAATTAGAAAACACCATGATTTTAGCCAAATTAACCGACAGCAGCCGTTACGAAAACCTGCATCCATTGTTCAAGCAACTGTTTGATTATGTGAAATCTAACAATTTGATGAACAAGGATTTGGGAAGAATCGAGCTGCAAGGCGATGAGTTATTCATCAACAATTCCGAACCGACATTATTGAGCAAGGAAAAACAGGTTTTGGAAGTCCATCAGCAATATATTGATATTCATATTCCGCTGAACGGCAATGAGATAGTGGGTTGGAAAGCCTTAAGCGATTTGCACGAGCCGATGCATCCTTTCGATATTGAAAAGGATTTCGCAGTCTATGACGAACCTGCATCAACTTATTTTGAAGTGAAGCCAAGTGAGTTTCTGATTGTCTATCCCGAAGATGCCCACGCTCCCATTATCGGCGAAGGCAAATTGAGAAAATTAATAGCAAAAGTGAAACTATGAGGAATTAGGAGGATTTAGCTCCCTGAGCCTGTCGAAGGGGCGGTTTCAGAAGTGGAAAAACTGATAGCCAATGCTTCGACAAGCTCAGCAACCGTAAACCAACAACCCATAACCCTATAAAAAAATGAATTACCATAAAATAGGTATCGACCTGACCGTCAGTCCATTTGGAAAGGTCAAAGATGAAGATTACAAACTGGCCGTTTTGCCTTGGGGCGCAACTGAACCGCACAACCAGCATTTGCCCTATCTGACCGATTGCATTCTTTCGCAGGAAGTTGCCTTAGATGCAGCCAACCGTTTGTTTGAACAGACTGGCTTGCGTGCAATGGTTTTGCCACCCGTTGCCATGGGCGCACAAAATCCCGGTCAGCGCGATTTGAAGTTTTGTATCCATTACCGTTACGAAACGCAGAAAGCCATTTTGAGCGACTTGGTGGCTTCCTTGCATCATCAAGGTTTTCGAAAGTTGGTCATTATCAATGGTCACGGCGGCAATTCCTTCAAGCCTATGATTCGTGATTTGGCCGTCGATTATCCTGATTTTCTGATTGCTTCTACGGAGTGGTACACCATCGTTCCGCCGCAAGGTTACTTTGAGGAAAAGGATGACCACGCCGGCGAATTGGAGACCTCGGTGATGATGCACTATCATCCCAAATGGGTGAATCTTGCCGATGCAGGCGAGGGCAAGTCACATCCTTTTGCATTGCAGTCGCTGAACGACAAGACGGCTTGGGTGCCGCGCAACTGGCTGAAAGTCACCAACGACACGGGTATTGGCAATCCAAAGAAAGCCTCTGCTGAAAAAGGTTGCCGCTATGCCGAAGCCGTGGTGGAAAGGCTGGTAGCCTTGTTTAAGGATTTGGCTGAGAATGAGGAGATTTATTGAATTGAATCGTAAGATATTCTGAGCATTTTTTGATATGTTTTTAGTTCATAAATACTAACTTTTTTAGATACAACAAAATAGATAGTGTTTTTTTACTTTAAATAAATTATATATAATTATTATTCAATATTATAGATAATTTCTTCAAGAATCAAAACAGCTAAAAACACTCAAAATAATGACAGAAAAACGCTCAAAATTCAGCTGTTTTTCCTTATTTTGATTGGTTTTTACTCGTTTTTCAAACCTTTTTCTGCAAATATTTAGCAGAACATGGTTCTTTTGCTTTTACTGTTTTTTCAGCAAATTTTATGCTTTTTCCGTTTGAGTGAGCGAAAAATCTTTATTTTTGCCCTCGGTTTGGTTCGCCAACCCAGTTTTATTGTTAGAAGCGTTATGCTTATCTTGTAATTGGAAACGTAGGAAATTTTCAAATGAAACAAGGTGATGGCATGATGACTTTCGCGCTATGCGTGGAAAGTTATTGTCATATTCTTGTTTCCAGGTTTTTCCTACGACCTCCAATTACGGTGTGGCAAACAGTTCCACGCTTCTTGTATGTAAACAAGTCCTTTGGGGAGCTGGAAGGACACAAAAACAATATAAACATTATGGAACTGATTCCCATATTATTGTATCAATATCAAAGTCCAGGAGAAGCATTTTTTGTTGGAGCTATATCATGGCTGTTTGTTGCAGGAATGATTCGGCTGATTAGGAAGATACACAGGTCTAATGATGAGAAAAAGGATTTTGACTATGTTTCACCAGAAGAAACTATAAGGATAACTAAAGAAAACGATAAACCAACACAAACTGATTCCCAAAAGAAAGAATCTCACGACAACCCATCCGAAGAACTAGGTGAGGGGGCGGCTTTATTTGTTTTTGTTATTGTTGTGATAATTGCTGCAATTATTGGTGCTTTAAATGTATAGGGTTTTCACATTAAAATGTTGTGTTTGATGATAAAACAGAAATAAATAAAAACTAAAATTAAAGATTATGCCTGTATTTTCAAATCTATTAGCAAGAATAGTCGAATGGTTTCAAGACAAAGATTCAAGAAACAAGCTGATTATCAGTTTTAACCGCTCAGCGAAAGAATCGTATATTCAAGGTGATGCCCCTACCATTTTGGAGGCAAGCATCACGAAAGGATGCAGAGAGTTTAAGCATCAATACTCGTGGTTTAATAGCGGATTTAGAATTAAAGCCCACACCGGAAGACAATTGACGAGGGAGGAAATGATTCAGATAGGGCAAGTCATTATGAACAATCCTGTCTTGGTTAGGCGATTAGTCGTTTTGGGTTGGGATACGCTTGAAGTGTGCTGCGACATCGGCAATCAAGGTTTAAAATGGCAACTTAAAGATTTCTTATTACTTAACTGACAGCATTATGAACGATACAATAAACGCAATACAAAGCATTGCAAATCAAAACAGTTCGAATGTATGGCTTATTATCGCCATCGTGGAGTTTTTAGTCATCTTGTATTTCCTGTTTTTTTACAAAGGCAGCGAAAAGGAGAAAAGAGAAAAGAAAAAAGAGGTTATGGAGGAAGGAAATCTTGATTTCGATAATGTAATTAATGGAGCGTTCCATTCCAAAGACTTATACAAGAAACTGATATGTTTGTGCCATCCTGATAGGTTTCCAAATGATGAACAAAAAATTGCGTTGGCCAACGAAATAGCACAGGAGCTTGCGAAGAACAAATACGATATGAAAAAGCTCAAGGAATTGGAGAAAAGGATTAAAACGGAATTATTGTAATTTTCAGCTGCAAATCACCTCTGGCGCACAGCCCAACACCCTCGACAGGGCAAAGACCGTGCGTGCCTCTGCTTTCAGTATGTCTTGGTCGCCTTGCTCGTATGCCTGAATCATGCGAAGGGTCACTCCTGACTGTTCGGCAAGGCACTCGGCATCCCGGACATTCCGTGTCCATTCATCATGCAGCTTATTTTTGAACAGTTACTTAACAAATAACTTGCAATAACCTAAATAACTTATTACCTTTGCACCCGTATTTATGCACTTTTCAAAGCAAACAAATCAACAATTAAACAATCAACAATAATCAACATTTATCATGGATTTAATGCAATTATCTATTGCAGAAAACAACGGATAAATAAAACCATAATAAAACCAATAAGTTAAGACAGCAACCGCAACAACTTTTTTCTTTCGCTTTGCTCTTTTTTGTTACTTTTTTGTTACCTGTTTGTTACCCGAATTGTTTTTTTCGTATATTTGCAGTCGGTAACAAATCTAATACATAACAAAATGGCAAGACAAAAGCAGCCTACAAAGGCAAAGGAACCTGTAAAAATTCGGTTCAAGAAATTAGCAAATGGCAACCAATCTATTTATTTGGATTGCTACAAAGACGGCAAACGGGAATATGAGTTTTTGAAACTCTACCTGATACCCGAAACAACCCCATTTGACAAACAACAAAACGCGGCAACGCTCAACGCCGCAAACGCTATCAAGGCGCAAAGGATTATTGAATTGGCAAACGGCGAAGCGGGGCTGAAAAGCACCGACAAAGCCAAAATGTTGTTGGCCGATTGGTTAGAAACCTACAAAGACAGCAAAACAGGGAAAACCGCAACCGTTATTGGTTCGGTTACAAAATTGCTTGTTGAGTTTAGCGGTAAGAAAACCCGCCTGATGGACATAGACAAAAAGTATTGTTTAAGGTTTATTGATTTCCTTAAAAGCGAATACAAAACGCAACAGGGCGCAACCCTGAAACCTAACACTATCGCACACTATTGCAATGTGTTTAACACCGCGCTAAATGTGGCAAGAAAAAAGGAATTGATAACCTACAACCCATTTTTGGATATTGACAAAGAATATAAAGTAAAAACCACCCAACCACAACGCGCCTACTTAACCGCCGATGAGTTAAAACGCCTTATGGAAACCGATTGTTACAACAACGCGGTAAAACAAGCCTTTTTGTTTTCCTGTTTTTGTGGGTTGAGGGTCAGCGATATTAAAGGCTTGAAATGGCGCAATGTTGTAACCGATGGCGAGCAAACCCGAGTTGATATAACAGTTCAAAAGACTAAAAAACCGCTCAACATACCTTTGCCAAAAGCGGCAACCGCTTATTTACCCGACAGGGGAACGGCAACCGATGAGCAGCCCGTTTTCAATTTGCCGATGTTTGACGCAATAACCAAGAATGTGAAAAAATGGGCTAACGCCGCGGGGATAAATAAAAACATAGGTTTTCACACCGCCCGCCACACCTTTGCAACCCTGTTGCTTACCAAAGATGTAAATTTGGCATTTATACAAAAGTTGTTGGGACATTCAAGAATTCAAACAACGCAAATTTACGCTGATATAATAGACAACAAACTGATTGAGGCTACAAACACGCTCAACGAACTATAAAAGCGGGTAACAATGAAAGCAGACTATCAATATAGAGAGGCTATCCAACAGGCGGTTGCAAAAATTCGCCTGTTGGCACCTGTTAAGTACAAGGATTTCCACGATTTAAAGGATAACAACGGCGAAATTTTGGTTGTTGATTTCCCCCTGATACAATGGACTGACACGATAAGCAACGAGTTTAAAAAGCAACTTGCCCTGTATGATACGGGGTTTATTGAAACCCTGAAAATGTATGTTGAGAGCAACCACAACGATATAAAGGCATTACCCGCCGATGAGCACAAATTATTGATGGGCGTAAACTTTCACAGCACCGAGCACATTAAATGTTTGCTGAATGTGCTTATGGCGATAGTTGAGGAACCAACCACGCCGATGGCGGCAACCCTACCTGTTGAGTTGAGCACTCAAAAGGCGGCAACCCTACCTGATGAGTTGAACACCGAAAAGGCAAAGGCCCTGTTGATGAAAGCAGCAAAAGCGGGGTTTATTACGATTGAGGGGGATAAATATATATGGAAAGGAACAAAAGCCCTTTGCGCCTATTTTGCGTATGGTGCAAGCAATTATTTGAAACTGAAAGTGGCCACCAATGGCAACAAGGAAAGATATACAAGTTGGAAACCCTTTGAGCAACTTTTTGGCTATTCAGGGTTTTCATTGTGTAAAAACGAATGGAGAAACAAAGCAGAATTAAAGCCCAAAGGCTACCGCGAAATAGAAAAACTTTTCCCAAAAAAGGAAATAGATGACCTTTTCCCCGAAGAAAAATAAAAACTACCTGATTAACAATGTTTTAACCCCCTATATAGTGCTAATATAGGGGCGTTTTCTTTTCGCTGTAATTTACTTTTGCAATTGTAATTCAAAGCGGGCGAGAGTGCGAACCGCGCCGCGATGAACTACAACGGCAAAGGTTGGGCGATGTTTCGCACCATACGCCCCGCCGCCGAACCTCAAAAAAATAGAATATGAACGAGGTTTTAACACAATTACAGGAATTAAAGCAACTTACCCTGTTGGGGGCAAAAAATGTGCTCACAATGGGCGATGTGGCGTTATTAACAGGTTTGAGCAAAAGCCACCTTTACAAATTGGTATGTTACAAGAAAATACCATACTACAAAGGCGATGGCGGCAAATTAACCTATTTCAAGAAACAGGAAATTGAGGATTGGTGCCTGAAACACCGAGTTGCCACCGTTGAGGAAACCGAACAGGCGGCAATTGCCTTTTGCGTTTCAAACAAGAAAGGGGGCAAGGTATGAGCAACAGCACCCAAACCAACACCCCCGATGGCGTTTTATGTGGCAAAGATACTCAAAATATCAATGCTCAACAAGGCTTTTCTTTGCTTGACAGGGTAAGGCAAACCAACGAGAACGCGGGCGAAACCCTACCTGATGAGTTGCGAGAGGTTGTATTTGATTATTCGCAAGAATACCACGAACCCGAACCAATCTACAAACAAGGCGATACGCCCATTTTTACGCGCGGGAATATCAGTTGCATATCAGGCAAGGCAAAGAGCCGCAAATCGTTTCTTATTGCCTTATTTGCGGGCGAAATACTGAAAGAGGGCGGCAAGGTGCTTTTGATAGACACCGAACAGGCGAAACACAATGTTGCTAAAACAGCGAAGCGCATTTTGGCAACTGCGGGGTTGCCAACCGATACAACAACGCCTGATTTCAACCTGATAGCATTAAGGGAAAAAGGCACGAAAGAACGGTGCGACCTCACGCAACAGGCAATTAAGTTTTGGCACCCTGATATAGTTTTTTTAGACGGGTTGCGGGATTTGGTTTTTTCAATAAACGATGAAGCCGAAGCAACCGAAATTTGCAATACCTTAATGGCGTTATCCACCACTACCAACGCCCATATTTGCACCGTCTTACACGAAAACAAGAAAGACAACGACACGCGCGGACACATTGGCACCGAGATAATGAATAAAAGCGAAACGGTGATAACAGTCAGCAAAGAGGGCGAAAACTCAAAGGTAGAGCCGAAAGTTTGCCGAAACATTGACTTTAAGCCCTTTTGTTTTACCGTTGACAATTCGCAATGCCCCGCAACACCCAAAATTGTGCCCGCTTATGAGTTGCCCACCGAATTGGAGAAAAAAGCCGAACTGTATAAAAAGGCATTTGCCAACAGGCAAGAATTGAGCAACACCGATTTGGTTAAATACCTGACAAATAACTGTTACAACAACGAGGGTGAGCACATAAAGGAAAGTGCGGCAAAATTGCGTATTAAGCGAGCCGCCGAGCGGGATAATATCCTGATAAAGCAAGAAAACGGCCTTTATTGCCTCAATCCGATTTATCAAGATGATGAACCCGAGCGGGAATATACCAACTATTACGAAACCGAAAAAGACGATGAAACAGCACCGTAAAAAGTAGGTTACAACCCCAAATGTAACCCCCGACAATTAGAAAAAGGCTATCAACCCCAATAAATACAAGCGATTTTATTAGGTTACAACAAGGTTACAACAGGGTTACAAACAACTATCAACCTAATAGGTTACAAGGTTACAGGGGCTTATATAGTAAGCCCCGATGTAACCTAACCGTTAGGCAATAACCGAACCTGATAATTACAATAATATGGAAAACACAAATAGTTATTATCGTTACTCACTTGATAAGAGCAGCAAAAAGTATGTATGCCCGCAATGCCAACACAAAACCTTTGTTTTGTATGTTGACAATGAAACAGGCGAACCAATCGCCGATTATGTGGGAATGTGCGACCGCGCCGATAATTGCGCCTACCACTACCCGCCTAAACAATACTTTGCCAACAATCCCAACGCGGGCAACGCTCAACAGGAACCACGCCCGCGCCCTGTTATTAAACACAAACCCACGCCACCGCCCGATTACATAGATTTAAGCATAGTGCAAGATAGCATATATAACAGGCCGTATGAGGGAAACGCCCTGTTTGCGTACCTGTCAGGCGTTTGCGGTGTGCAGTCCGTATTACGGGCGTTTAGAAAGTACGGCGTAGGAACCGACAAAGACGGCGCAACGATATTTTGGCAATGGGATGAGCGTTTGAGAGTGCATACAGGTAAGATTATACACTACAAACCCGATGGGCACCGCGACCACGCAAAGCCGCCCCGATGGGCGCACAATAACATTAAATCGGGTTACAACCTACAACAATGCCTGTTCGGGGCGCACCTGATATATAACGAAACGCCAAAAGTCGCAATTGTTGAAGCCGAGAAAACCGCGATTGTGGCAAGCATTTATTTGCCTGATTCCATTTGGTTGGCAACGGGCGGGCTTCAAAATTTGCAGCCTGAAAAATTTGAGTTGTTGAGGGGCAAAGATGTTATTTTGTGGCCTGATTTGAAAGCAACCGAGAAATGGCAAGAAAAGGCCGAACCCTTGCGCCGCATTTGCCGAACCGTTACGATTAGCACCGATTTGGAAAAGATAGCAACCGATGAGCAACGCGCCAAAGGGTTAGACCTTGCCGATTTCTTATTATCGCCGCCGCCTTAACAGGCGAAAACCGCCCCTTGCATATATGGCGCAAAATGCTTATTTTTGTAAAGTAGATTTATTTAGATAACAATTTAAACAAACTTGATATGGGAAAACCGATAGGATTACCGAAAACAGGCGGCCGTCAGGCGGGCACCCCGAACAAAGCAACCGCCACAGTAAGAAATTGGATTGTTGAACTGATAAACAACAACCGCGAGCAGATAGAACAGGATTTGCAGCAACTTGAACCCAAAGACAGGTTGCTGATGTTTGAAAAACTGCTGCCTTTCATACTACCCAAAACAGTACAGGCAACCGATGTTGAGGGTGCAGCGTACACGCGAAGCGATATTGTAGACGGCGGTTCAGTTGCCGCGCGATGGTACCCGCCGACAATACAACAATGGTATGAGCGGGAACCTGAACAGGAAACCGCCGAAAGCAACGACAGCGACACGCCCGCCGCAACATTTGATTAGAGGCCTTTTTTGGGCGATTTGGCGCACTTTCGCAAATGCAGTTTGTGATTGTGCGCTTTTTCATATAGTCGCAAGAAAAAACGAGCGTATCAGCCTGTTAAACATTGGTTTTTGCAAACGCTTTCACCAATGGCGCAAACATATTTTGGCGGGGGTGCTCAACAAGACAAAATAATCGTATATTTGCGGCGAAAAACCCCGCAAAAGCATTATTAAAGTGCTATTTTGTTACTGATTTGTTACCCGCTATCATAGCAAGGCGGGGTTTTATATTGATTATCAACAACTTAAATATATTATTATGGATTTAATGCAAGAAATCATTGCCAATGCCAAAGCCAACAAGCAGCGCATTGTGCTTCCTGAAGGTGATGAACCTCGTACACTGAAAGCCGCCGATCAGCTTCTCGCTGATGGTGTTGCCGACATTACCCTTATCGGACCAGCCGAAAAGATTAAGGAAATGACCGCTGAATTTGGTCTGAAAAACATCGACAAGGCTCAAATCATCGACCCAAAGAACAACCCTAACAAACAGAAATACGCCGAATTGCTTTACGAACTCCGCAAAGCCAAAGGCATGACCATGGAACAGGCCGAAAGCCTCGCCGAAAACTTCATGTATCTCGGCATCCTGCTCGTCAAGGCTGGTGAAGCCGACGGCCTCGTCAGCGGTGCCCGCAGCACCACAGGCGACATGCTCCGTCCTGCCCTGCAAATCATCAAGACCGTTCCTGGCGTAAGCTGCGTTTCAGGTGCGTTCATCATGTTCCTGCCTGAAGGCTGCAAATACGGCACCGATGGCAAGCTGGTCTTCGCCGACTGCGCTGTCACTCCAGTCCCGACTGCTGACCAATTGGCCGAAATCGCTGTCTGCACTGCCGACACCGCCAAGAACATTGCCAAGATTGACCCAATCACAGCCATCTTGAGCTTCTCGACAAAGGGTTCAGCCAAGCACGAAGATGTCGACAAGATCATCGAAGCCACACGCAAGGCTCAGGAAATGCGTCCTGACCTCGTCCTCGACGGCGAACTGCAGGCCGATGCTGCCATCGTCCCATCAGTCGGTGCAAGCAAGGCTCCTAACAGCCCTGTCGCTGGCAAGGCCAACACATTGGTCTTCCCACGCCTCGAAGTCGGCAACATCGCTTACAAACTCGTTCAGCGTCTTGCAGGTGCTGAAGCAGTTGGTCCTGTCCTCCAAGGTCTTGC
>JAZQPN010000333.1:0-8677 GCA_045628585.1 Bacteroidales bacterium
AGAACGAAAGATGTTAGTTGAAAAAAGCCGAAAGGCTGGTTTGAATCGAGCGGTTGCGAGATTCAAAGGCGGGTAGAGAAAGGTTTTGTGGGTTTTGTATGTTTTGGTTCTAAAAAGGTCAAATTGTATATTATTGCCAAACTTTTCGGCTTTTCTCGGATTTGTACCGAATAATATGTCAGATTCTAATCAAATATACGCGAGGCCTGTTTTCATCTTCGCGAAAGTCCTTGCAGGATTCTGGTTCAAGGCTTTTGTTGCTGCTGATGATAATGATATAGGAAGCAATGATTTTACCTAAACGGCCATAAAGTGGAGTGTTGCAATTGGCGTTATAATACCTCAGAATGTCGTTCGCTGGCATGAGTTGGTTCGGCTTTGCCAGTAATGATTTCAGCTCGTCATAGTTGCGGGCTTCTTTTGTCAGGCCGTTCTTAACGAATGAATAGTAATCGTCTATGCCCTTGGTTGAAAAATTGAATAACACGCTTGGACAGTTCATGATTGCCGCATCGAGGTGAATGGCTGATTGGTTCGAAATCATGCAGTCGATATGGCTGATGAAATCGGATGAACTTTCGGTTGCGGGGTCGGAAAACATGATTCCGTTTTCCGAAATCCAGTTCCGGTTGATTGCTCCGTATCTCGGGTGGGGACGAAGTGCAATCTTGAAATCATTCCTTAATAAAAAAAGGCAGAGTTCTTTGACGCGTTCGAAATCGTCGACCATGTTGATGGCTACGCCGATGGTGCGGATGCTTGGAATTGGCTCGGTCAACGGCTTTCGATGGTAGCTGTCGAACCTGACCCCGCCCGATAGGAAAACGCTTCCTTCCGGTTGTCCGGCACAAAGGTATTTTTCGAAGGTTTCTTCTCCGTCAAGGAAGGAATAGTCGAAGAGCAATTTGGGGAATTTGGCGGTTACTGAAGCGTGCTGAACGTAAACGGTCTTGATACCCATTTCTTTTGCTCTAAGAATCAGGCAGCGGTGAAGTGTGTTGTGGTCGTTGGATAAGACTAATGTGTTGACTTTGTATTGAATGAGATACTCTTCGGCAATGTGGTACAATCCGTATGTGGTCCAAAAGTCAGTAAAGAATCTCTTGATGCATTTTTTCGTTTGGGCATCTGATTTTCTGTAGGTCTTAATCAGCGTGAAAATGTATGGCAGCGAAATCCACCAAGCCTTTCGCTTGTTGACATCGTCTTTGTGGTTCTCCAAACTGATGTAATCACCGCTCTGCATGTTTTGGATGATAGGTGTCAGCGAACGCTGGTTGTTTTTTGAAAAACCCACAAAGAGAATGCCTTTGTAGTTTTCGGGCATTGCCTTGTATTTGAAACGGTGAAGGAAAGTGTAGAAAAACAATTGCCCGAAAAATATCGACAGTTGTTTGCCGAGGCTGCCTCTGCTTTCTGTTGACGAAAACAATATCTGGTTTATTGATAAGATGTCTAAATTGCTGTATTTCATCAGTGGAAGGCTTTCTTGTCCTTGAGGTCGAAATAGTGCTTTTTGTCACGTTCCTTGAAAGGTTTTGCCGGATTTCCTCCTGCAATAGATAAAGCGGGAATGTCTTTTGCCACGACGCTGCCTGCTTGTATGACGGCTCCTTCGCCAATGGTGACTCCAGGAAGGACAATGACATTGTTACCCAGCCAAACGTTGTCTTCGATGATGACATCCTTGGCTATAACCGTGCTGTCGTATGGAATGGCGTTACCTTGATCGTAATTGTGGCTGTCGGTAAGAATCTGGCAGTTGATGCCCGAATGGAAGTTGTCGCCAATTACACATTTGCCTTTGCCGGTAATTTTCATTCCGTTGAAGTTTACGTTATTCCGCAAGTGGGTGCTTCGCGTGACTGTGGAAAAACCATTGACAGACAGGCTTTTCCCACATGATGCGGCCTTCCGCTTGACGATAAGCCGGAAAATGAATTTAGGCTTTGTTATGTTTTGTATGAATGCTTTTAGCATATTCCAAGGATTTTTTCGACAAATTCGCGGAAAACGCCTTCGCCTCCCGATTTCTCCAATGTTATATGACTGTGCTTCTTTACATAGGCGGGTGCTGATTTCGGAACGCCGGCAATGCCAACGGCACCTAAGAGCTGAATGTCGTTCAGGTCGTCGCCAATGTATGCAACTTCATTCAAGTTGATTTTTAGTGAATTGCAGATCGTTTTGGCGATTTCCAACTTGTCTGTAGCTCCTTGAAAGACGTAGTCGATGTGTAGTTTTTCAGCCCTTCGCTTGACGATTTCTGTCTCCTCGCCAGTGATGATGCCTACGGGAATTCCCCGTTGATGTGCGAAAAGCACGCCTGCACTGTCGTAGGTGTTGAACTTCTTCCATTCGTTTCCCGTTTGGTCGTAATACATTCCTCCGTCAGTCCACACGCCGTCGATGTCAGTCAATATTAGCTTAGGTGTCATAATTCAAGGTTGTTAGGGTAAATGATTTCGTTTTTGGGAACGGCGATGCGGACTTTCTTCCCGATGATGTCCATCCGTTGCGACCATTTGTAGCCGTCTCCCGGACTTAGTAAATGAATGTCTTTTTCCGAAATGATGTCGCCGGCCTGAAGGTCTCTGATGGCGGCTATGGAACGTTCCAGCTTTATCTTGCTGCTCATGACATCAGGCTCGATGAAGATGTCCTCGACTCCCATTGCCATTTCGGTGATGCGTATGTCGCGTATCATTCTGTTAACGCCATCCGGACCTAACGAACCGGCTTGGTCGGTGCCTTTCATGCGGCGGTCAATCGTGATGTGCTTTTCTATGATTGAAGCTCCCATGGCAATGGCGGCAACCGGAGCGGAAATGCCGATGGTGTGGTCCGAAAGTCCAATCCTGTACTGCGGATAATGCTTCTTTAAGTATGTTATGGTGTTGAGATTGAGATTCTTTGGATGGGTCGGATATTGTGAAACGCAATGCAGAATGGAAATGTTGCTGTGCTGTTTTGTGATGGTGTCAAGGGCATCGTCCAGCTCTTTTTTCCCTGCCATGCCGGTGGAGATGATCATGGGAATTTTCGTTTCGGCCAGCGCTTCAAGTAAAGGTATGTTGGTGATGTCGCGGCTGGCGACTTTGAGATAGTCTGGCGAAAAAAGTTTCAGAATGCTCAAACAGGTTGGTGCGCATAATGTCTCAACAAAGTCTAATCCTTTGGATTTTGCATATTTATATACTTCAAAATGTTCTTCGTCTGAGAGTTCGAGGAAAGCTCTGTGTTCGCCGTATGTGCGCCCGAAGGAATTGGGCGAATCATAGATTCGGTTCATCTGGGAGTCGGACAACTCATGGTCCAAGTCTCTTTTCGTCATCTTGACGGCATCCATGGGCTTGAGCTGGATTCCGAAACATTCTTCTTGAACAGGTCTGGCAATGAGCTCGACAATGAGTTTGGCTACATCCACCGAGCCGTTGTGGTTTTGGCCGATTTCTCCTATAATGTAAGTAGCGTCCATTATTTTTGATTTTTTATGATTTCATTTTCCATCGTAGTGTAATACTCTGGATTCTTGTCAAGGTAATTGCATACGTCTTTGGCTGTAAACGATGGCTTTTCTTCAAAAATGGCCTTGAAGATGCTTTTCTGAATGGCGAAATCGTTCGCCGTGTCGATAGTGAGCCTCAGCCGTTGGTGATTCTCAATCTCAATCGGAATTGTCATCAGCTTGATTTTGAACAAGTCAGGGTGTGTGTAGATGAAATTGGTGACGTGTTCGTGGTACAGGCTTTCCGTTGTGGCTTCCTTGATTTTCTGTAGGGTATCAATGCAAGTGCCTTCCGCCCAAAAGCCATAGTGTGTCTTGATAGTGGGTGTGTTTGACGAAGTGGCGTAGGCAATGTAATCTAAATCGTTGTTTTCCAAATTGTTGTATAGGTTTCTTAGGGAAGGAAGGTCAAGAAATGGATTGTCGGCGCAAACTCGGATGATTTTCTTTGCATCGAAGTGAGAAGCCGCGTCAATGAAACGCTGAAGCACATCGCTTTCCGAGCCTCTGTAACAATGGATCTTCTTGCTTGATGCAATTTGCTCCAACACATCGTCTTTGGCGGAATTTGAAGTGGCTAAAATGATGTTGTTTCTGTCAAACTCGCTTAAAAGACGGTCTGTCAAAATTGAAAAGATGCCTTCTTCTTTGTAAAAGGGAAGAATCATCTTGCTCGGCAGGCGCGTGGATCCGACTCTCGCCTGTATAATGATTTTTGGGATCGTATTCATGATTTTTTGTTTGATGTCAAATGGTCGATGATTGTGGCATATTGTTTTGATAGTTCTTTTCTGGAATATTTGTCAATCGACATGTTGCTGTTTCCGTCAAGGCGGCCGGATTTGTATTTTTCGAAAAGATACATAATGTGTTTTTTCATTTTTTCCTTATCCTCGAAACCAATGGTAACGCCGGCTTTGACTTCGCTGATGATGTGAGCGGCATCGCCGTCTTCCGGACCGATGCAAAGTATGGGGCGGCCTGATGAGAAATATTCAAACAGCTTGCCGGTCATAATGCCTTTGGCGTTTGGCGTGTTGTTGACGAAAAGCAGCAAAACTTGCGAAGCGCATTGCTTTTGCATCACTTCGTCGTGTGGAATGTGAGGCAGATGGGTGACGTAATCGTTTAATCCAGTTTGTTCAATGCTTTTGATGGCGCTGTTGTCAACTTGGCCGATGAGTTGGATGCTGAGATGCTGTTTCAAATCTTCAGACTCATTGACGAGTTCTCCCAAGGCCTGCCAAAATATTGGGTTATTGCGCGTTGGCCCCAATAGTCCGATGTGCGATAAGGTGAATTGCTGCGAAAGGGGTATTTGTTGCTCTGAAGGTTCAAGGCTCCAGTCGTATCCATTCAAAATGACCTCAACTTGTGGGGCACCATGACGCTTTAATCCTTCGGCCCAGTCCCATCCGACGGTTACAACCTTGTCGGCTTGGGTGAGCACTTGTTTTTCAAGGCGATGGTGTTTGCGGTCGGCCCAACGGCTGAGATGAAGATCTTGATAGAAGTCGATTTCTGTCCAAGGGTCGCGGAAATCGGCCACCCATGGGATGTGCAGCTTTTTATGCAACTTCAAGCCAATCAGGTGCATGGAGTGGGGCGGTCCCGTCGTAATCATTGCGTCAACGGGATGCTCGTTCAGATATGTCGTCAGATATTTGACCGATGGCTTTATCCACCAGCAGCGTGCGTCGGGAATGAAAAGGTTCCCTCTGATCCAAATGCTTAGTTTGTCTTTCCAACTGCTTTTTTTCGCTTCTTCAGTGGTGAACCCCGTTTTTACTTTTTCCTCTTCCTTCATCCCGATGAACTTTTTGTAAACCGTATATGGTTCAAGTATCGGTCTTCTGATGACCTCGGCTTCTGGAGCGACATCTTTCTCAAGGGAAGGGTCTTCTACAGGATATTCTGCCCCATCTATAGTATAAATCACTGGCTGCCAGCCATATTCTGGCAGGTATTTCGACATTTTCAGCCAACGCTGAACGCCGCTGCCGCCCGATGGCGGCCAATAATATGTGATGATCAGCACGCGCTTCATGATTCGGTTTTCTTCTTGTTTTTAAAGGTGATGACAAGGGCGGCGACGAGACCTAAAATCAGTATCAGTGAGCTGATGAAAGCAATGGTATTGCCTGTGTGATAGGCCTTTATGTCGTATTGCATGACCAGTTCGTGATTGCCGCTTGGAATCATGGCGGCACGCAGCAGGTAGTTGGCGCGGAGCAAAGGCTGTTCTTCGCCGTCGACGAAAAGTTTCCAGCCTTGCTTGGTCCAGATTTCGGAGAAAACGACAAGTTTGTCTTCCGAAGCGTTGAACTGATAGGTCAGTTTGTTGGGCAGGTAATCCGTCATTGCGATTTGTGCAGGGAGACTGTCGGTTGCTTTATAGTTGCCAATCTGGCCTTCAAATTCCTTGCTGATGATAGCCGTCGAGCGGACATCGGTCGTGCCGATGGCATCAAATTCTTCGTTTGGCGTCGTCACCCAATTGATGTCGCTGACGCTCCAGGCATTGCCAAAGGCGCATGGATTTTGCAGCGGCTCTGAGTTCGGGTCATAAATTACATATTTGGTGTTCAGCATGTTGAGCACTTTCTGCTGTCCCATGTTTTCAACGAGGTCGCGTTCCGTCTTGACGTTTTTGAAAATGGAATTGAAGTTGCGGACTTCAGCTCCTAAATATTCCGAAACCACGTCCTGATAACGGCGCAGCTTGGCACCGCAATAGCCGCCCACCGACTTGTGGAAATAGGAGGTGCTGGCATCGTTGAAGACATCTTTCGTGAGGTTGATGACGCGGTAGTCTAAATCAGGGTCGCTCAAAATGGCGTTGTCGGCAACCGAAGCGGTGAATGGCTTTTCGTATTGGTGCTTGTCGATGAAATTATCCTTGTTGAGATAACGGCGGTCGACGGGAACCATGTCGATGAGAATCAGCGCAGCGAGGATGATGAAAGCAGGCGTGGCTTTCAGTTTGCCTTTTCCGTAAAGGAAAATCGGTACTGCCGAAAGGACGATGAACAGGAAGCTGCGGATGGCATCCTTGCGGAAAATGGCCACGCGCACGTTTTCAAGTTGGGTGGCAAAAGCCTGATAGATAGCGCCGTCTTTGCCCGACATCATTTCGCCAAACTGCTGGGCTTCGCCTTGACTGAGGAAACTGAAGAAAAGTTTCGGCGCAATGTAGAATAATAGACAGAAACCTGCCGTGATGCCCAACGAAATGTAGAGGTATTTCGCCTTCTCCTTGAATTGTTCCTGGCCTTTCACCAATTCGGCCAAGCCCAAAATGCCGAGCAGAGGCATGCACACTTCGGCAATGACCAAGGTCATGGAAACGGCGCGGAACTTGTCGTAGCCAGGCACGAAATCGAGGAAGAAATTGGTGAACCCCATGAAATTCTTGCCCCAGCTGAGCAAAATGGATAGTATGGTCGCAATGAGCAATGCCCATTTCAGCTTGCCTTTCACGGTGAAACAGCCCAAAACAAACAGGAAAACAATGATGGCGCCAACGTAAACCGGACCGCTTGTGCCGGGCTGGTCGCCCCAATAGGCGTTGCTTTGCGCGATGTTCAAGCGGAATCTTGAGTCGGCTTTTTCAAGGGCTGGATTGTCGCTGCCGATATAGGCCGAGGCACCGCCTTTTGCATTAGGTATCATCAGGCTCCAGGTTTCGCCAATGCCGTAACTCCATTGCGTGATATAGTCACGGTCGAGGCCTGTGGTCTGGTTGCCGTCGTTTTGGGTCAGAACCGGTTTGCCGCGTGTGGTTTCCTTGCCGAATTCGTAGTTAGCATAGAGAATCGTGGAGAATGTCAAGACGCCGATAAGGGCTGCCACCACTAATGCGCCCGAGGCTTTGAAGAAATGCCCCAGTTTCTTTTCCTTGATGTCGCTAATCAGTTCGGCAATGACGAGGCAGATGACGATAAGCAGCAAATAGTAAGTGATTTGCAAATGCCCCGTCCTGACTTGGAATGCCATGACGAAAGCAGTCAGAATGCTGCCCCAAAGGTATTTCCCTTTGTAGGTGAGCAGGATGCCCGCCAAGACCGGCGCCATATATGCCATGGCCATGGCTTTGGCATTATGGCCTGCGCCGATGACTATGAATAGGTAGGAGGTCAATCCATAGGCAATGGCGCCCGCAAAACTGAGCCAGATGTTGACATCGAGCACCATCAAGAGAATGAAAAATCCTAACATGCTGATGAATACGGAACTGATAGGGTGGGGAAAGCCTAACGAAAGGCCTCTGTAAACCGGGTCGGTGAGGTTGCCTTTCTGACGCACGGAAATGTTCCATGCGGGCATTCCGCCGAAGGCCGAATTGGTCCAAAGGGTCTGCTCGCCGGTGCTTTCGCGGTAGTCGATGATTTCCTGCGACATGCCACGGCTCATGTCAATGTCGTGTTGCTTGATGCGTTTCCCTTCCAGAATCGGACTGAAATACAGTAAGGTGATGGCTGCGAAGCAGATAATGGCAATGATGATGCCCAAAGTGCTTCTTGTGCTGTTGTCTTTTAGTGCTATTTTCATTGTTGATGGATTTTATTCAATTTCTTCAAAATCAGTGTATTCACCGATGTTGGGGTCAACGTGTATCTTTTGCTCTTTCTCTTTTGGTTCTTCGAACCCGTTTTCACGCATTTCCTTTTCGATTTTCTTCATCTTGTGTCTGAATATCAACTTGATAATCATACTGTAAGCGTAGAAAAATAGGACGATGACAAGTAATATTGATAGTAGGCCTCCCATGATTGTATAGTTTAAAAAACGGCGGCTATTTTGCGTACTTTGTTGAGTCGGTCAATGAAAGCGGTGTCTTTTTTCGTCATCGACATGTCGTAACGGTTTTGCATTGAAAGCAGTGATGAGGCATCTATGTCCAAAACTGCTTCAATCAACAGTGCAAATTCAGTGTTGATGGCTCTTTTCCCATTCAGCACTTCGTTCAGCAGCGTGTATGAAATGCACATTTGTTCCGCAAGTTTGCGCTGGGTGATGCCACGGTATTCTATTTCGTCTTTTATCACCGTTCCGGGATGGGTTGGTGCAAACGATTCAAGGTTGTTGGCAATCATTTCTGATTTTGTGTTTTCCAAGGTAATCATCTATTTCGTTTATTTATAATGGTTTGATAAATCCGTTATGTTA
>JAZQPN010000334.1:0-1804 GCA_045628585.1 Bacteroidales bacterium
AGTATATCAATTATGAAAATTTGATATGGATCAACTAGCTGCCGTTTTAACCGCTATTTGTGCGAAATTGAAGATTGGCTATGCTGAAATTACCTTAATATCACACTTCCTTCCCCAAAATCAACTCGACCTGTCCGGCATAGTAGAACGGTACGTTGACCAGTCGGAAATGCTTGCCGTTGGGTGTCGTCACATCGTCGACGGAATAGGGCTTTGACCAAAACCTGATGGCCAAACCGTGGTTGGTGGCATCCATGAATTGATGCAGTGAACGCAAGCGTGCATTGTGCCCCGATTTGACCTCGATGGGAATCTGCAGGCCTTGGAAAGGGTAGAGAAAATCCACTTCGGCATCGGAGCCGTGCTTGTCGTTGCGCCAGTAACTTCGTTTTGCCAAAATGTTGTCATTTAATGCGATAAGCTCTTGCCCTACAATATGTTCTGCAATTCTGCCGCGCCAAACATCGTTGATGTCGGGCGTGGAAAACACATCCTGCTGCAAGCCGACGGCGAAATTCACCAGACCAGTGTCTAACCACAGCAGTTTCGGTTTCCTGCGCTGGTTGGGCAAAACGGGCGACTGCACTTCGCCGGTCGGGTAAACCAGTTCCATCAGCATGGCCTTCGAGAGGGTCTGGAATGCCTCACTGATTTCGCGCGAGCGGTAATTGGTGTTGGCAAATCCTTCAAACACAATGGCTTCGGCGGCTTGTGTCCAGCCAACTTCCAAAATGGTGCGGATTACCTTTATTAATGCGGTGCTGCTGCTGTATTTTTCCACGTCGTCCTTGTAGGTCTGCAAAAGCGAGGTGTAGATGCTGCTCACCGAAAGTACGTCTCTTTTCTTGGCATATTGCACGATGGCCGCTGGCATTCCGCCGACTAAGGTGTATTCGCGGAACTGCCGCATCACCCTTTCGTGAATAGCGGGGATGACATTGAGGTTGCAAACGTTTTCGGCATCGAAATCATCGCCTGTGCCGTTTTGAAACTCGGTGAACGAGCAGGGACGCAAGGCCATGAACTCGACACGCCCGACCGGAAACGAGATTTTGCGCAGGTCCATGACGGTTTCCAGCAGCGAACCGGCTGCAATCACATGGATATGATTGGCCTCTTCGTAGAAATAACGCAGCATGGCCACGGCACGTCTCGAATTTTGGATTTCGTCGATGAAAAGCAAGGTCGAGCCGTTGCGTTGCTGTTGCCGTTTGTGCATGAAAATGGCTTGGATGAGCAGATTCACATCGTTGTTGGCCTCGAAAAGTGCGCAATCGTCTTCTTTTTCAAGGTTCAGATGCAGGAAAATGTCGTATTCTTTGGCAAATTCTTTCACCAAAGTTGTCTTCCCGACTTGCCTTGCTCCGCGCAATACCAAAGGTTTTCTTGTTTCGCTGAATCTCCATGCGCGTAACTTATTTAGTGTATTTCTTTGAATAACTTCCATTATATCAATAATTTATATAAATTGGATTCCTTTGTTTGTCCTGCAAAAATACAACTTTTTTGTAATAAAGTAACGGTATAATTTGAATTTCTTTGTAACAAAGTAACGGTATAATTTTGGAAATCTTGTAACAAAGTAACGGTATAATTTGGTTTTTTTTGTAACAAAGTAACGGTATAATTTAAGTAGGTGATCAAAATTAGTTTACATATTGAAAACGAGGCATCGAGGTCGCGGGAATGCGAGATTACGAGGCATTCCGGCATCCCGAAGCCTCGCAGTCTCGAAATCCCGTGTCCTTTATAATGTAGTTTAATTTTGAATAGTTACTTAACTAAACTATAGCCAATCTTTTTT
>JAZQPN010000335.1:0-1935 GCA_045628585.1 Bacteroidales bacterium
AATACATATCAAATTGCGTTGTCGGGAAACCTTTCGGTGACAAGTCCAAAGCAGCAAAATCAGTGATAGGGGCTTCCGTAATCAGCACGCCGCCCACATGAATGGAACGTTGGCAGGGGAACCCCTGCAATTTCTCGGACAAAGCCAAAATCCGTCGCGCCATGTCGCTGCTTTGTGCAAAAGCCTGCGGATTGCGCTCCAACAAATCAATTTCCGATTTCGGCAAGCCATGCACCTTGCACAACTCGCGGCACAACGAATTTTGCTGAAAAGTGACCGTTACGCCAAGCAAAGCCATATAATCGTTGCCGTATTTCTTAAAGAGGTAATCGATAATCATATCACGCTCCTTCAAGGAAAAATCGAGATTAAAACCAGGCGGCGAGATGCGTTTCGAAATCAGAAATTGCTCAAAATCAAAGTCCAATTCTATTGGATCTACATCCGTGATTTTCAAGCAATAAGCCACAATACTATTGGCTCCGCCTTCCCTTCCCACATGATAAAACCCCTGCGACAAGGCAAAACGTACAACATCCCAAACCATGAGAAAATAAGCGCAGAATTTCATCCGTTCAATGATTTCCAGTTCCTTTTCAATACGCCGATAAGCTGTTTTGTTGGATTTTCCGTAACGGTAAAACATGCCGTCAAAAGCCAATTTTCGCAACAATTCGCGGTCATCGAACACATTTTCTGTGAAACATTTCCGTTTTTTTATTTCGCCATTCAAATTGATCTCGCAATGATCCAACAATTTTTGCGTATTTTCAATCAATTGAGGATAAAGCACATACGATGTCTTCAAACGCTCCAATGAAAGAAAAAGCTCATCCTCGGCAGCACAATCCCCTTTTTTGAGACGCGAAAGCAATACTTTTTTATCGAGAGCACGCAAATTACGATGCAACAATAAATCATTTTCATCAGCGAAAGTGAGCGGCTGCATCATCACAAGTTTATCGAGATAATCGCAACGGAAAAGTTTCGCCAACTGCGAAAGCCGCACACCCAAAAATTCATTTCCGCGCAACAAATTCGGATTGCGTTTCCCGAAAGGATAAATCACGAAAACATGCTCCCAGTGCGGCGCTTGCTCTGGATAAGGTAACTTACTGATATTATGCTGCGTAAGAAAAACATTCAGTTCTGCATAACCTTGGTTATCCTTTGCCAAAGCCACATACAGCAATTCGTTTCCATTGCGGAACTCACAACCCGCCACAGGTCTCACATTCAGCTTTTTACACTCAAAAACAAAATCCATAACGCCCATCGTCGTATTGATGTCAGTCAAAGGCAAAACGCGATAACCGAAAGCGGCAGCCTTGGCGACCAAATCCGCAATCGGCATCGTGCCGTAGCAGAGACTGTAGTAAGAATGGACGTTGAGATACATGAAGTTGCGTGTGCTTATTTAGATTATTTTTCAAAAATTCATTGCATGTAACAAAAAAGTTGTATTTTTGACGAGTTTTTAATCAAAGTCAACGACGTAAATTTAATCACATTAATTCATATACCGCAAGTAAAAAGGAAAGTTTTTTCCAGCAAAAAGAAAATGTTTTTTTTAAATCTTTGAATATTAAATCTTTAAATCCACACGATATGTATTTCAGCTCAAACATTAAACTCTTACGCAAACATCGCGGCCGCACGCAAGACGATGTGGCTTTTGCCTTAGGCATGAAACGCTCCACCTATAGTGGCTACGAAAACGAGATTGCAGAACCTGGTCTCGATGCACTTGTTTCCTTTTCGAAATATTTCGGCATAGCCATCGACACTTTGGTAAAAATCGACCTCAGCACCATGACGGAGAGCCAGTTATCGCAATTGGAGCGCGGTTATGATGTCCATCTTAAAGGCAGCAATCTGCGCGTTTTGGCAACGACCATCAACCAAGACAACAACGAAAACATTGAACTTGTCACC
>JAZQPN010000336.1:0-23874 GCA_045628585.1 Bacteroidales bacterium
CGGCGGCAACATTGGTTTCGCCAATCAGAAATGGGCCAGCCGCATCGAAGGCGAAAGCGTAGTGTTCACTTATCTTTCAGCCGATGGCGAAGCCGGTTATCCAGGCGAAGTCATGGCAAAAGTGCGCTACACCTTGAACGATGACAACGAACTGAACATCCGCCTCGGAGCCGTGACCACCGCCCCGACCATCGTCAACATGACCAACCACACCTATTTTAATTTAAAGGGTGAAGGCAACGGAACCATCCTCGACCACAAGTTGCGTTTGAACGCATCGCGTTTCCTGCCTGCCACCGAAGAGTTGATCACGACGGGCGAAATGGCATCGGTCAACAACACGCCAATGGATTTCACCGAAGGCAAACTCATCGGTCAGGACATCCAAAGCGACTTCCCTGATTTGATTAACGGCAAAGGCTACGACAGTTGCTGGGTCATCAACGACCTTTGCAAGGACAAGCTGAATCTTGCCGCCGAACTTTCCTACGATGGCAACGGACGCATGGTGCAACTCTACACCACGCAACCCGGCGTTCAGGTCTACACGGGCAACTGGCTCTCGGGCTGTCCGAAAGGCAAGAGTGGCCGCGACTACAACGACTACGACGGCGTGGCTTTGGAATGTCAGGCCCTCCCCGACTCGCCCAACAAACCGAACTTCCCGAACACTTTCCTACGTCCGGGCGAAGAATACAAAGAGATCATCATTTTTAAATTTTCAACATTCTAAACACTAATTACTATGGAAAAAGCAGAAAACAAACAGAATTTCACGGTGCCGATTATCGTGATGTTCCTCTTGTTCTTCATGATTGCCTTCGTGACCAATTTCGCTGGTTCGATGGGCGTCATCGTTACTAACCAATTCGGTGCTTCAAAAGCCTTGTCACAGCTTGGCACCTTGGCTAACTTCATCGCTTACGCCTGCATGGGCATTCCTGCCGGCATCATTCTGAAGCGTAAAGGCTACAAATTCACATCCTTACTGGCTGTTACCGTCGGTTTCATCGGCGTGGGCATTCAGTTCATTTCGGGCTATGCCGAATCGTTCCTCGTTTATGTTCTCGGCGCTTTCGTGGCCGGTTTCTCGATGTGCCTGCTGAACATCGTCGTCAACCCGATGCTGAACACCCTCGGCGGCGGCGGCAACAAAGGCAACCAGCTCATTCAATTAGGCGGCAGCTGCAACTCGGTAGGCGGAACCTTGGCTCCTATCCTTCTGGGTTGGCTCATCGGCGGCAGCATTGAAACCGCTTCCGTGGCTGATGCAGCACCTGCCATGATTATTGCCATGGCCATCTTCGCCGTTGCTTTCGTGGTGATTATGATTACCAAGATTCCGGAACCGCACATGGAGACCGCCGAAGAAAAGGCAGCCCGTCTGAGCGGCAATGTCAAGAAAGATCCTTACGGCCCAATGTCGTTCCGTCATTTCGTCCTCGGTGCCATCGCCATTTTCTTCTATGTCGGTGTTGAAGTCGGCATTCCGAACACGGCAAACATTTACATGTCGAGCCAGGCAAACATCGGTCCTGCCATTGCCGGTACCATCATCGGCTTGTATTGGTTCCTGATGATGTGCGGCCGTCTGATTGGCGGTGCCATTGGCGGCAAAGTCTCATCAAAAGCCATGCTGACCACTGTTTCCATCATCGCCATTGCCTTTGTGCTTTGCATCATGTTCATCCCTCAGGAAATCACCATTTCATTGGGTGAAAAGGTCGTTCCGCTGAGCATGTTGTTTGTTGCCCTTTGCGGTCTCTGCACATCTGTGATGTGGGGCGCCATCTTCAACCTTGCCGCTGAAGGCCTCGGCAAATACACGCCTGCCGCTTCCGGCATTTTCATGGCTCTGGTTTGCGGCGGCGGCATCATTCCGTTCGTACAGAACTGGATTGCCGACTCTGTTGGCAGCATCAACAGCTATTGGGTCATCATTGTTGGCTTCGCTTTCCTGCTGTTCTACGCCCTCGTCGGTTCAAAGAACGTCAACAAGGACATTCCGGTCGAATAATTGCGACATTGCATCATAATTCAAGTAGGGGGAAATGCTATTTCCTCCTACTTTTGTTTTGCTTGCAAAAGGTTTTTGGGAATTATAATCCTTGCGAATCAGATATGTTCCAAAACTGCAATTAATGCTTACCTTGTTCAGAAGGAATATATCTTAGTCCTTTAAGATTCGGTGTTGTAGCGGGTACCAAGGTGTAAAAGTCTTCTGGAACAAAAACAAACTTATCACCAATTTTAATTTGCATTTTCCTACCAGGAGCCATATATCTATCGAATTTATAATATACATCAATGGCAAAATCATAAACTCTGCCTTTCTTTATTTTACTTCCTTCTCTATTCTTCTTATCTTTAAAGGAAACAAATGTATAATAGCATTTGTTGATAGTGTCTTGCACACATACCAAATAGGCCGCACGCGTTCCATTTTCCTTATTATTGGTCTTTTTTATATCTATCACTTGACAAGGACGAAGACCTTCAATAGTGTCATTTTCCAAAACTCCCTGTCCCTCCGATGGTGAAACACATGCAAACATGCACAATAGCAAGAAAAATGCAGCGATTATTCTATTTCTCTTTTTTTTATGTATTCGATTATTGTCCGATTGGCTTTTCATGTTAATCAGTTCAATATTGAGAGTCTTTTTCCCTTTTTCGATGCGCAAAAATAGGAAGTTTTTCTTTTTGCGGGACAAAAGCCTTGACATTTTGCAATATTTGGGAAATCTCAATGCAAGTGCGGAAACATCGACATTCTGTAAGGTGCGCAGCCTATCTGAATGAGTTGATTCATTATACATTACAATTTCAAACAGTTACATAAAAACGGAAAAGGCTGGCAACAATGTCAGCCTTTTCGTTTTCCTTGATTTTTCCATCCTGTTATTCCACTTCCACCTCGTCCACCATAATCCAAGCCTTTTCGCCTGCGCTTGGATGCCATTCGGGGAGCGTGCCGTAATTCTCGGCTTTCACGCGGATGAACTTCACCTTTTCGGCCTTGACTTTGGCACGCGCTTCCACCCTGCCCTTGCCAGCCATTTTATCCATGCCATCATACACAGGCAACGAAGCATGCTGCCATTCAGTGTAGTTCACGCCATCTTGCGAAAAACTGACCAATATGTTCTTCGGCCACATCACCCAATCGTTGGGTTCATGGCAAAAACCAATTTTTATTATATTGAAATTCAATTGTTTAGACAATTCAATTGTAGCATCCAAATCAGTACCTTCAAATCCAAGCCAATCGTTATAATAGTCACCGGGCAGACCTTTCTTGCCATCCATCAAGGCGATGTCAGACTCTTTCCCGTAACGGCTGGCTGGTGCTTCTAAATAGGTAGTATTCAAAATTGGAAGCATCTCGAAACGTTGATGTGTAGTGAATGAAGGCAAGCAGTTTTTCTTTATAGCCTTGACTTTCAGCACGCAACTCTTGTCGATCATGAATGGTTTCCCATAGAGTTTCGATTTCTTTGACGGCTCCTGACCATCGAGGGTGTAATAGATTTGCGCTTCTGGTTCGTCACAACTTAATGACACGGCAAGCGGCTGGTTGAAAACACGTTGCAAATCAGTCGTGATTTCAGGAGTTGGCAACAGCATTTCATCAAGGCGGAATGGATCTTGGGCATAGAGATTGAACGGGTCTTCATTCTCCAAATTGATGCCTTTGAACTGAATTGAATATTCATAGACCTGATTTTTAATCACATAGCGTTCCTCAACGCCAGGTCCGCAAGTGGCCGAGCCAATTGGAGCCTGCTTGTAATCGAAATTGACGGTAAAATCGTTTTCAGGCACCAAACCGTTGATACGCTCGGCAGCCGAAAGGTTAAAATCATCGTAATTATACATGCTGAAATTGAAAGGTTCATTCATAGTGACAAACAGCCCGAAGTCATTGTCTTTGTTCATGATAGTCACCCAACGCACCTCTGCGCGGTTGCCATTGTCCTGCGGCACGGGATGCTGTTCAAAAAGGTCGAAAGCGTTGGTGACATGTAAACCGAACTTGCCCGCAGCATTGCGGTCAGGGTAGTTTTCCGCATTGCGCCCAACATACATGACATTCTGATATTCCTCCGACATTTTCACCTGCATGCCGATTTTCGGGAAGCTCGTCACAGTAGCATTTGGTTCAATGCGGTTTTTCAAAGTGACGTTGCCTTCCTGATCGATAAGATAAAATTCATTGACCGTAAGTTGCTCATTTCCATCAACATCAAATAGGCCTACTGTGGCTTGAAAATATACGGAACCATCTTCTGTAAAATCAGCATGACAGGACTCGCAACGCGGCGTAAGATACTGAAGTCCAGCTTTTTCCCAACGCCGCAAAGCCCAACCGTCAACTTCATCGTTCAAAGTAGGTGCGCGCCAGAAATTCTGTCTTAAGTTGCCTTCCAAAAGTTCATTGCCTTCATATTCGTATTCCAAAATCTCAGCCGTAGTGGCATCAAAAGAAACGGAAAACTTTTCGTTGGAAACGACTATTACAGAATCATTTGGATAAAAATGAAAATCAAGCGGTTGTGCATCTTCGCCTATCTCAATGACATGGCGTTCTTCCGATGGCCAATCCAGTTTGAACTCATCATAGGCAATTTCGGTGCCGGCAATCATAAACGGACGGTCTTCCTTCAAAGTGACCGAGAAACGCACAAAAAACTCCTCGCCAGGATGACCGTAAATGCGCAGACGCGGAATGGTGATTTTCTGGGTCTCGAAAGGCTTCATTTTCAATTCGATTTCGCCTTTCGTCAAAACACGCTCGGCGGAGAAAATCACATAACTGCAATTGAAAGCATCGGCGTTAGTGAATGAAAACCAGTTCTTTGCCTCAAATTCACCCGTAATAACATTACTCGGGGAGAATTTAATCTGCTGATAAACTTTCTTCACTTCAGCTGCATGATGATGTGGTGTACGGTCACTCTGCATGATGCCGTTGGCGCAAAAGCTGTCGTCATCACCCACACCATAGGCTTCGCCCAAATCGCCGCCGACAGCTAACCAATTCATTTTTTTAGTAGCGTCATAGACAATGAAGCTTTGGTCGACCCAATCCCAGATGCAACCGCCTTGCAGCTGCTCGTGCTGCTCGATGAGATTCCAGTAATCCTGCAAGCCGCCCATGCTGTTTCCCATAGCATGACAGTATTCCACCATGATGAATGGGCGATTGAACGAGTCTATTTTATCATTAACGTAACGCTTTAAGTAATCTGTGCTACTATACATTAAACCAACGACATCCGTATTCCAATCCAAGCAGGCACGCTCATAAATGACAGGACGCGAAGCATCGCGTTTTTTCATCCATTTATAAGTATATTCAAAATTGACGCCATTGCCACATTCATTGCCCAACGACCACATGATGACGGACGGATGGTTCTTATCGCGTTCCAACATGTTGCGGTTGCGCGACCATATCATGCCCTGATATTCCTCATGCTTGGCAAGGCTGGCTTCGCCATAACCTTGCGCATGAGATTCCACATTGGCCTCATCAATGACATATAAGCCATAACGGTCGCAAAGCTCATACCAATACGGGTCATCGGGATAATGGCAAGTGCGTACAGTATTGATATTCAAACGTTTCATCAACGCAATATCTTTCTCCATCAATGAACGCGAAATTGCGTGGCCGGTATACGGATCGTGTTCGTGGCGGTTCACACCTTTTATTAATACATATTGTCCATTCACCAAAAACTTGCCATCTTTTACTTCCGCCGTACGAAAACCGATGTGGTTCGTCAAAGTCTCGATTGCATTGCCCTTCCTGTCCATGATGACAAGGCTCATTTCGTAAAGATTCGGTTCCTCCGCCGACCATTTCTTGACTTTTCCGACATTCTGGCCATCGGCAGGCTCAAGAACGGTTTTCGCATAATAGTAACCATCACCATCCAATTCAAATTGCAAATCGTTCAATGATTTCGTCATGCGAAACTGCACGTCACCATAACGAACAACTGCAACCAATTCATTGTTTTTCTTTATTTTACCTTTTGTTGATTGAAGTGTTACATCAATTGACAAAACGCCGTTTTCGTATGTTTCGTCAAGACCTGCATGAACTTCGTAATCATAAATATTAAGTTCAGGCTTTGCATAGATTCTTACATCACGTTCAATGCCACTAATACGCCAAAAGTCCTGACACTCAAAATATGAGCCGTTGGAAAAACGATAGCATTTCACCGCAAGACGGTTTTTTCCTGTCTGGCAAAACTTCGTGATGTCAAAATCGGAATTGGTCTTCGCATCTTCGGTATAACCCACAAACCGGCCGTTCACCCAAACGTAATAGGCCGATTTCACCGCACCGAAATTGATGTATATCTGACGGCCATTCCACGATTCAGGAATCTCGAAATCAGTGATATAGCAGCCAACAGGATTATCGGCCATCGGAGCAAATGGCGGCTGATTAGGACGAAACTCATTGTTCACGTTGACATAAATCGGAATGCCGAAACCATTCAGCTCCCAGTTGGCTGGCACCTTGATTGTGTTCCAACTTGATGCGTCAAAATCCGCTTTGAAGAAATCTTCAGGCGCTTTAGATGGATTATCAACCCAATTAAATTTCCAGTTGCCATTGAGCAAGATGGAATAATCACCTTGCGGAACAACATCGGTACGCGGATACAACTTGTTGATTTCGTACACATTGACATCATTCCATGCATTCAGTTCGTCTTGAGTCTGAGCCTTTGCGAATATCAAAAAGGTAAAGCAAAAGACTAAAATCATTAGCTTTTTCATTGTGAATATTATTTGGAGCGAAAATATATCTTTTTTACGATTTCAAGGCCAAATTATGAAAAAATGATTTTCAAATTCCCGGATTTCAAAAAAACTTATCCAAAGTTTTCAGCATCTCTGTCTTTTTCCTTAAACCTCACAATTGCCTCGATAATCTCGTCATTATCATCAGAGATGGTGAGAATCATATTGTTGAACAAGCCTTTAGCATTCAGCTCTTTAAGTAATTTATAGGCCGGCATGCAATTCGTGTAGTAATCCTTGCCCATGAATATCATCGGGCTGGCGTAACCCACACTCTCATAATGGTTTTGCGCCGCATCCTGGAAGATTTCCTGCATCGTTCCGGCGCTGCCAGGCGTATAGATGATGCCGCCTTTGGCAATGGTAACGATACCATCTTCTCGAACACTATTATCAAAATATTTTGCAATATCCGTGGCGAAAGGAGCCGTCGGTTCGTGACCGTAATACCATGTCGGAATAGCTAAACTCCTATATTCCGTTTGTAGCGGGAAACGTTCCATCACTTCAAATGAGCGGCGCAACCAGCCTTCATCCTGATAAGTCGGCGAAGGCATCAGCATGTCAACGGCCTCGTTGACTTCAGCCTCGCTCCTACCCGCCATCCATGCGCCAAGATGCGTGGCTTCCATGGCACCAGGACCACCGCCTGTCACCATCAAACGACCCATTTCGGTGAGTTTCTTGCTCAAAAACACGATTTGACGATAGCCTGGGTCATCACGGCGTTTGGCATGACCGCCCATAATACCGATGACCATCTTTTCATCGTATGTATCAAGCAGATGATGCAAGCAACGCGTGATGAAATGGTCGTGCAAGGAACGCGCCAAAGTCTCGCGGACATCCTTGCCTCGCTGTTTTCCGTAACTGATGTAATGGCGGTAAACCTTTGTGTCGAAGCAAGTTTCAAAGGTTGATTCATCGTGATAATCATAGCCGGCATAAAGATCCTTACTGGTATACAACTTGCGCGGATATGTCGGGAATGGTTTGTCCATCTTCGGGATATACAGGCTCAAATCGGAATTCGCTTCCTCCATGACCATTCGGTTCACGATGCCAGCCGCATCAAGATGATATTTGTGGAACAAAGCCGATGCCTGACCCGACTCGCCAAAATGGTCGTTCATGCCAATGCGCACCACGCGAATCGGGTGATGCTCGGCCAAAAACTCGGCCACGGCACTACCCAAACCACCTGCAATCTGATGTTCCTCAACGGTGAAAATCATTCGGGTTTCCGTTGCTGCTTTCAGCAAGATGTCACCATCCAAAGGCTTGATAGTGTGCATATTGATAACCCTGATGGAAAGGCCCATCGTTTCCAGCATATCGGCGGCTTTCAAAGCCTCCCACACTTCGTGGCCCGTGGCAACGATGGTAATATGACGGCCTTCGCGCACCACCTGCGCCTTGCCGATTTCAAAGTCCTGATTTTCATCGGTGAAATCTGGCACAGCCTCACGGCCAAAACGGATATAAACCGGTCCATCGAGTTCGTTGATGGCTTTTTGCACTGCGATTTTGGTTTGCGTGGCATCGCAAGGCGAAATCACGGTCATGTTGGGCAGTACACGCATCATGGCGATGTCTTCCAAAGCCTGATGTGTTGCACCATCAGGACCGACAGAAACACCCGCATGAGCACCACCGATGACGACA
This sequence comes from Bacteroidales bacterium, assembly GCA_045628585.1. Classification (GTDB taxonomy): domain Bacteria; phylum Bacteroidota; class Bacteroidia; order Bacteroidales; family F082; genus Limimorpha. Next base: position 8,494 of record JAZQPN010000336.1, read on the forward strand.
TGCACATTGTTGTAACACACCGAAATACGAATCTGGTCGTTGGCACGATGCGCGGCAAAAACGCCGTATGTGCTGAACACAGGCACCTTGCCACTCAAGGCGAAACCTGCGGCCGTTGCCACGCAATCCTGTTCGGCAATGCCCATGGAGAAGAAACGTTCGGGGAACGCCTCTGCAAAAAGATTCATGCCAACCGATGCTGTAATATCAGCACCAAGTCCGACGACATTTGGATTGGCCTGAGCAGCCGCCAAAACGCCTTCACCGAAACCCGTTTTGGTGGGTTTGTTACCTTTATTAATATAGTTCATCAATAAATCCTCCCAATTGTTCTTTTGTCGGCACTTTGCCGTGCCATTTGTTGTTGTCTTCGATGGATTTCACGCCTTTGCCCATCACGGTATCGGCAATGATGACCGTCGGCTTGCCTTGCATCTTGTCGGCCATATCCAAAGCCATTTTGATTTGGCTCAGGTCGTGACCATCAATTTCAATGGCATTCCAGCCGAAGGCCAACCATTTGTCTTTCAGCGGGTCGATGGCCATGACTTGCTCCGTTCCGCCGTCAATCTGCAAACGGTTTCTGTCGATGATGGCGCAAAGGTTATCCGTTTTGTGATGTGCTGCCGCCATCGCCGATTCCCACACGCTTCCCTCCTGCTGCTCGCCATCGCCCATGATGCAGAACACGCGGTTGGGCTTGCCATCCATCTTGGCTGCCAAAGCCATGCCCAAAGCCACGCCCAAACCTTGTCCTAAAGAACCCGAACAAGACTCTAAGCCAGGCAGTTGGAACTCATAGCTCGGATGCCCCTGCAAACGGCTTCCCATTTTGCGCAAGGTCATCATTTCCGATTCGGGGAAATAACCCGCAGCCGCCAAAGTCGCATATAAGACCGGTGCCGTATGTCCGATGGAAAGAATCACCTTATCGCGGCCTTCCCATTTCGGATTGTCGGGCTTGTGACGCAAATGATTGAAATACAATACCGTGAAAATATCCACCAAATCCATTGAACCACCCGTATGACCCGAGCCTGCCTCCGCCAAGGAAGTCAGAATCAGTTCGCGGATGTGAGTGGCTTTCTGTTTCAGTTCGTCGTTTGTCATCTTGATTGCTTAAAAATCGGACTGCGAAGATACAGAAATTTAGCATTGGTCTATATAAAAAGAATTTAGTAGTATTCAATCTTTCTGACAATCAGCATAGAAAACTCTGGATGCTTAAAATTCGCTTTTTCAAATCTAATAAGATTATCCTTTTCATCATAGAAATAGCGTTTTCTTCCCACCATTACACCATCGTACCATTGCAAATCCTCTGTTTCAAGACCTTTTTCGTTATATACAATTTCATTTTCCCATGAAGCAAGAAGCTCATCCCAGCAATGCTCTGAAATGCAAGTCCGTGTTTCTTTTCTCAACACTCCTTTTTCATCATATATTAGAGCAACTTTCTCATCTATCGAACAGCATTTATCATAGTTTTCTTCCCACGAATCAAAAACCCAATAACGAGTAAACATTTCGTTCAACCTTCCATCTTCATTATATGAATATCTGACCGAATCAAAACATAAAAAACAATAAGGTTGCGTATGATAATAAAGCTTTTCTGTTACACGGTTTAAACTATCATATTGATAAGTGGTTGGAAAATTGCGCCAATCATTATCATAAAAGTTTGACTGTAATTTTTTAATCAAATTTCCACGCTCATCATATTCGTAAACAATCTTTTCACACAATTCATTTTCATAATTATAGAGAAGTTCGCATGTCAGCCTTTCTTGATTATCATATTCGTTTTTCTTCATTTCACGCAATTTTCCATACGAGAACATACTACTTTCCATCACTTTTCCGTCTTCCAATTCGTATTCTTGTTCCATTTCCAAAACGCAATGGGTCAGACTATCCTCGGACAATTGAATATTGTATCTTTTAAAATTCAGTTCATTCTCACTTTCATCATATTTCATGCGCGACTTGCTTGTCAGGCCATCCTTATCAGAATTGATTACCAAAGTATCGCGACCATTTTCATCATACCATATCCTTGACAAAGAATAGTCATCAGAAGAAAAATAAAGATAATCCTCCACACAGCGTCCCAGAGAATCAAAGCACACTTTTCTATCCAACATTCCATCATCAACCTCACAAAGTGTATCCACACTGAATCCTTCAACGACATATTTACACATTATCCTAACTCGTCCGTTTAAGGTATCACGCCAAAATATTGACATTTCTCTCTCTTGGCCAACTAACAATAGCGGAACAAAAAGAAGCAATAAAGCAATTATCTTTTTCATATTATGATAAGTTTTACAAATAATCAAATCAGCCCCACCAAGTCCTTCACCACATAGAAGATACACACGCAGCCGTAGACAATCTTAACGAAAGTGCCAGCCAAGAAACCGACAAACGAGCCGAAGGCTGAGCGCCATGCCAGATTGTCGGGCGTGCCGTTGTTTTTCTCGCCGATGTAAGCCCCGATAAACGGACCAGCCAGCACCGCAATAAATCCGATGGGGAAAAACAGCGTTATCAAAAGGCCTAAAATCAAGCCGATAGTGCTGCCACGCACGCCAGCTTTTGTGCCGCCAAACTTCTTCGTTCCCCAAACCGGAACGACATAATCGAGCGTGAAGACGATGGCCCCGATAACGCCCATAATGACGAGAAAGCGCGTGGAATAATCAATGCCATCGACAAACGACAAAGCCAGCAGACCAAGAAAACTGATTGGCGTTCCGGCAATGCCAGGAACAACCGCCCCTACCAAACCCACCAGAATCAAAAGAATGGATGCAATGATTAATATGATTGAAAGTCCGTCCATATCATGCAGTATAAAAAGGTTGTCCCACCCTAAGGATATGCTCTCCTATCGGATAGTCTTTATATTTTTCAAAATTCACCAAATCAACGGAATACAGCAAAGCCAAATCCTCAATCCTGACTTTGATATCCAAAATCTGGCTAAAGGTGATGTTTTTCCCGAACAAAGCCAAGTCAATATCAGAACCTTCACGGAAATTGCCTTTTGCCCGTGACCCGAAAAGCAGCACTTTCTCGATATTGTCGTAGCAGGCAAACACCGAGCACAAGTCTTTCACCGTTTCGTCACTCAATCCGTACATTTCAGTTATTGCTTATTATTGATAAAATTATATCATCAAATTCAATCAGTAGCGAGGCGTATTCCGTCAAGATGCTTTTGGCAATCTCCAAAGCCTCTTCCTCATTATAGACATGAGATGTGGCATTTCGGGCAATACCCATACGCCGCCAAGAATCGTGATGCGCAATCAAGCCATCTTCAAAAGCCATCTGAAGTGTACCATTTGGTCCGGAAGTGAACGTGTATCCTTTGTAAATCAGATAATCCTGCATCACCTTCCAAGCCAATTCGTATGTATATTCAAAACGCTGAATCAGTCCCTCCCGTTCCAGTTCCGAATAGTTTTCGATGTCACGCTTTGAATCAACCAACTCACGAATTTTTGCGCAAGCCTTGTGAAAATTGTCGAACCGCTGCTTCCATCTGATGTCTTGATTTTCCATTTCGCTGATTTTTTCGCAAAATTACACATTTTTCCATATTCTTTTGGCAATTGCCATTCTTTTTGTAATTTTGTGGAATCAAAACAAATCATTTAAATGAAAAGACTTTATCTTCTCCTTATCATACTGACTTTGGGCAACAGCCTTTTTGCTTACGATTTCATTCACCCCGTTGGCGGTCGCGCGGCAGCTATGGGCAATTCGTGCGTTGCCTCCCAAGGCATCTGGGCCATGCAAAACAACCCTGCGGGACTGGCCGAACTGCAAAAGATGAGCCTCGGCCTCTATTACCAAAACCAATGGATGCTGCCCGAAACGGCTGACAAAAGCGCGGCCATTGCCGTGCCGCTCAACATGGGCACAATCGGTGTGAGTTTCAACCAATATGGTTCAAGCAATTTCAATGAAAACAAAATCGGTTTGGCCTACGCTCGAAGTTTCGGCCGTTACCTTCAAATCGGGCTGCAATTGGACTATTGCCTGCTGAAAATAGCTGAAGAATATGGCAACAAAAGCGCTTTAACCTTTGAATTAGGTATTCAATCGAAAGTAACTGATAAACTGACACTTGGAACATACGTTTTCAATCCGGCAAGATTCACTTTGAAACAAACCATCAATCAGGAACCGCTACCGATTGTCTTCCGTTTTGGAGCGAGTTATCAGTTCACGAAAGACTTTTTGGCACAATTGGAAGTGGAGAAAAACACCGAACACGAAGGCTTTGCCTTTCGCGGAGGACTTGAATATGAAGCCGTTAAGGATTTCTACATTCGCGCTGGAGCGCAAATCGGCACCGACCGTTTCGAGCAGCAAGGACTGCTTACTTTCGGTCTCGGCTACCAGATTAAATTTGTCGAAATTAATGTGGGCGCACAAATGCATCAGGTATTAGGCGCAGGCGTAAACGTAGGTATGATTTTTAATATCGGCAAATAATGAAAAAACTGATTGTCAATATATTATTTGTATTTATCTCAAGTGTCGCTTCAGCTCAAATTGCCGTCGATTCCTTGTCGTCAGATGCCTTGAATCAGCTGCTTATCGAGCAAGTTGAACGTCTGGCTGAGGAAACCGAAGACGAAATCGATTACGAAGAACTGCTTGACAATTACATTTTTTACAGCGAAAATCCCATCAACATCAATAGCGACGACATTGTCAACCTGCTGGAATTGCGCCTCATCAACGTGTTTCAGTACGAAGCCCTGAAAAACTACCGCAAATTCTACGGCGATTTCCTTTTCCTCGACGAATTGGAAATGGTGGAAGGATTTGACGAACAGACGGTTAGCATCATCAAATCCATCGTTTACGCAGGTGCCGACAATTCGAAAGACAAAGTGACTTTGCAGAAAATGGCGAAATACGGCAAGCATCAGATTGTGGCACGTTACGAGCAAGTGCTTGAACACCAGCAAGGTTTTGAAGATGTTGACGACGAGGAAATGCTTGAACACCAAGGACAACACTTCTTGGGCAGTCCGCAGAAATACCAAATCAAGTACACCTATAATTATAGAAATAAAATCCGTTTTGGCTTTGCCGCCGAAAAAGACCCGGGCGAGATGTTCTTCACCGACAAAATCAGCGATACCATTAAGATGGTTTTGGGCGACAAATATCACAAGGGCTTTGACATTTACGGTTTTCACGTTTATGCCAACGACTTAGGAATTGTCAAAGATATGGCTTTGGGCGATTATCAACTTTCTTTCGGTCAAGGACTTACGCTTTGGTCAGGTATGAGTTTCGGAAAGACCGTCGACGGCAGTTCGGTGATGAAACAAGGTCGCGGTCTGAAACCAAAGACCTCCTCTACCGAATTCGGCTATTTCCGTGGCGCTGCCGTCACCTTGCATCACAAAGACTTTTACGGCACGTTCTTCTACTCCAACCGCAAAATCGATGCAAACATCAGCGTTGCTGACTCGCTGAACGAAGCCGAGATGGTCAGCAGTTTGCAAGAGACTGGCTATCACCGCACTATCGGAGAGTTATTGGATAGAAACGCCATCCGTCAGCAGGTTTTTGGCGGCCACATCGCATACGCCAACAGCCATCTGGAAATCGGTTACACCCTTCATCACACACGCCTCAATGCGGAACTGCTTTTGCAGCCGAGCCATTACAACCAGTTCTATTTTCAAGGCAAACAGCTTACCAATCAAGGCATTGACATCAAATATGTGAAGAACAAATTCGCCTTTTTCGGTGAAGCCGCCATGAGCGATAACAAAGCCTTTGCCGGACTGGTCGGCGTGACGGCGCGGCCTACCGGTTACATCAATTTCACGCTGTTTTACCGCAATTACGACAAAAAATACCAGAATCTTTTCTCCAACGCCTACGCTGAAAGCAGTCGCGGGCAAGGCGAAGAAGGCATTTATTTCGGTGTGCAGGCTGCCCTTGCTCCTTATTGGAACTTGTTGGTTTATACCGATTTCTTTCGCATGACATGGCTTACGAGTCAGGTCTACACGCCAAGTTGGGGACATGATTATTATGCCAAACTCTCGCACCAAATCAGCCGCAGGGCAAGCTGGAATTTGGTCTTGCGTTCAAAGACGAAGATGAAAAACTCCACCGATGCCTTTGTGTTTTCGCATTACCCGATTTTCTACACGAAAAACTCGGTGCGTTTCAACATCAATTACAAAATTGGAGAAAATTGGTCATTGGGCAATCGCGCTGATTATGAGCACTATTACAACGACGACCAGACCAACAGCAATGGATTTTTCATCTGCCAGGATGTGGCCTACAAGCCCGTCGGCAAGCCCTATTCGCTCTCGTTCCGTTATGCCATTTTCGACACTGACGATTACAACAGCCGCATTTATGCCTACGAAAGCGATGTGCTGTATTCGTTTTCGGTGCCATCACTCTATGACAAAGGCATGAGAATCTATCTGTTAGGTCACGTTAAGTTATTCAATTCGCTCAGCATTTACGCACGCATCGGTCGCACCATTTATTCCAACAAAGATGAAATCAGCAGCGGCCCGACACTCATCAAAGGCAATCACAAGACTGATTTGAAAGTTGAAGCAATTTGGAAGTTTTGATTTGACAACAGCATACAACCAGCCCTTTTTATAACCAAAATATTCAAAACCCGCAAAACTTTTCTCAATCCCCTCTGAATCTTGCAACCGCTCGATTCATTCCAGCTTTTCAATTATTCATCCCTGGTCTAAAAGCATACTATTGCCTTCACAAAACCATCCAATTCCTTAGAAATAGTCTTAAATAAATTTATTAAAAACCTCATAATGAAGTTTTTAAGCATATCATCATTTTTTCTCCGTCGTAAAAATCATGAACAGAATTGAAAACAAAATCAGCACCACGCCGAAAGCAACATTTAGCGTAAAAGGTTCATGAAACACGGCCACGCCTACAAAAATGGCTGTCAAAGGTTCCAAAATGCCCATCACTGAAGTCTTTGTGGCGCCAATTCTCTTGGTGGCAGACGCCAAGGTAATGGTTGCCAAAGCCGTAGGCAAAATTGCCAAGCCAACCACATTCAACCAGCAGGAAGCATCGGGCATTTTGTTGAGTTCCATGCCACATTTCGTGAAGAAAAACAAGACAATAGTGCCTATCAGAAAGCAGTAAAATGTCAAAGTCAGGTTAGGCAAAGACTTCACCTCCTTGCTTTGGTTGACAATTATTATAAATAAGGTGTAGCACAATCCCGACAATACGACCAAAACGATGCCGCGCCAATCAATCAGGCCGCCTTCGCCATTAAACGACAGCAAGACCGCTCCCGCCACGCCTGCAAAAATCGAAATCCACGTCTGCCAACTTGTCCGCTGTCCTAAAAACATCATAATCAGCGCAACCATAATGGGATAGACATACAGCACGCTGGTAGCAATGCCCGAAGGAATGAACTTATAGGAAATGAAAAGCGTAATGCTGCACAAGGTGAACAAAGTGCCGACAATGGCCATCATGCCGAACTGTTTCCAACTGATTTTCAATTGCTTTCCTGCGGCCAACATGAAGGCCAGCATCAACAAGACGGCCATGCCATAACGATAGAACAGCAAAGAGTTGACATCAAGCCCTTTACTTAAAACCGGCACGCCAAACAAAGGATTCATGCCGTAGGTTATACCCGAAACAATACCGGCCAAATAGCCCCACCATGTTGAATTTTTCTTTTCCATTTTATTGAATATTGGACTTTTAGACAATTTGACTTTTGGACTTTTAGATTTTTTAAACAGAAAACCGTAAACCAATAACTGATAACTAACAACCTTTTCAACACTCAACTTTCCACTCTCAACTTTTCAACTCTCAACTTTCCACTCTCAACTTTCCACTCTCAACTTTCCAACTCTCAACTTTTCCACTCTCAACTTTTCCACTCTCATATTCCACATTTTCCAGAAACAGCGCATGAGCCGGCACCGACAGTCCAGCCGAGCAGCGGTCTTTTTGCTCGATGACGTTTCGGAAATCCTGCAAACTCATTTTCCCACGTCCCACCTCAAGCAAAGTGCCAACGATGGCACGGACCATATTGCGCAAAAAACGGTCAGCCTTGATGCGGAATACCAGCAGTCCTTCCTGTTCAAACCAACGGGCTTCCATGATTTTGCAATTGTTTGTCTTGACTTGAGTGTGAAGTTTTGAAAAACTTGTAAAATCTTCGTATTCAAACAACAAATCAGCTGCCTTTTGCATCATTTCCACATCCAAATTGCCATAAAGGTAATACGAATCCTGGGTATGAAAAGGATTTTTTTTGCGCGAAATATAATAATGATAGGTGCGCGAAACAGCATCGAAACGCGCATGAAGCTGGTCGTCGACCTGCCAAATTTTATAAATCACTATGTCGCTCGGCAAAAACAGATTGACCTGTTCGGTTAGTCTTGCCACATCCGCAATGGGTTCATTCACATCGAAATGAGCGTAAAAATTGCGTGCGTGAACACCCGTATCGGTGCGGCCACAGCCCGTAATGACAACCTTCTGCCCCATTTTGAAACTCAGGCATTTCTCCAATTCTTCCTGAATGCTATTCGACTGTGGCTGAATCTGATAGCCGTGATAATTTGTACCATTATAGGCAAGATGTATGAAATAACGCGGCATGGCTTATTCTTCTTTTTGCTTGTCTTTTTGAACGTAATGCGTCATGACAACCGCACACGAAGCATCGCCCGTAATGCTCATTGTGGTGCGTGCCATATCAATGATTCTGTCGATACCCGCAACCATTGCAACACCCTCAATCGGGATGCCCGCCGAAGCAAACACCATGGCCATCAAAGCCAGCGAACCTCCCGGAACACCAGGCGTACCGATGGAGGCAATCGTGGCGGACACGGCAATGGCCAGATATTGCTGCATGGTCAAGTCGATTCCGCAGCAAGTGGCTATGAATACGGAAGTTACACCCAAATAGATGGCCACGCCGTCCATATTGATGGTTGCACCCAACGACAGGACAAAGCTGCCAATATCTTTCGGAACGCCAAGTTTCTGCGTACATTTCATGCTCACGGGCAAAGTTGCCAACGACGAGTCACTGGAATAGGCGAAAAGCATGGCCGGAATCATCTCCTTGAAAAATTTCAACGGACTCATTTTGCCCAAAACCTTGACGCATGAAGCATAAATGACAACAGCGTGAATGGCAAAACACAAGTAAGCCACGCCTATTAGCACGGCATAGGAGCCCAAAATGGCCGGTCCGTTGGCCGCAACTGCCGGACACAACATGCAGAACACACCGATTGGAGCCAAAGCCATGATGAACCCCAAAATCTTCGTCACAATCTCATTGAGACTCACGAAAAGTTCGGTTGCTGGCTTGGCCTTCTCACCTACTTTCACAATGGCAAACCCCACAAACAGCGCAATCACAATGACTTGCATCATGTTGGATGTAACCAATGGCTCAAACATATTCTTGGGGAAAATGTCCACAATCTGATCCATCAAGCTAATGTGAGGAACTTCCTTCCAACTCCCGCTACGCGGAATTTCGATAATCGGAAAGACGTTTTTCATCAATGTCGACAAAAACAGGCCCAAAGAAACGGCGAAGACAGTCGTCGACATGAAATAGACCAAGGCCCCGATGCCCAACTTCCCCAATTTCGACACATCATTCATGCTGATGACGCCACAAATGATGGAAAGCAACACCAACGGAACAACGATGAATTTCAGCAGATTAAGAAATATTAGACCTATTGGTTGAATGTACTTCATGGCAAAATCGACATGATTCTGCAAAAGGAAACCGACTACGAATCCAAGTGCCAAGGCAAATAGAATTTGCACCGTCAACGAAAGTTTTTTGGGGAATTTGAACATTTTCAAGATGATTTGGGGACAAAATTACAAAAAAAATCACTTCTTTTTGTCGTGACGCCACATTTGCCAGCTGTTGAAGAGGTTTTGCCAAATGGAATAGAAAGCCAGAAAAACCGACGACAAAGGCAAGAGATAAGTGTTGGCGATCCAGATGCCCATAGCCGTGTTTTTCTGTCCAAGCAATTGCCCGCCCGCTATGGTATCGCCATATTTACGGCCAAGCCATTTGCCGAAACCAAATTGCAAAGCGCAATAAAACATAGAAGCAACGGCCAAGCCGATAATCGGCCCCCAATTGCCCTTCCCGTGAAGGAAAATGAAATCGATGGTCTGACCCAAAGTGATAAACAGTGCTACCGACCATATATAAAAGGTGAAACCTTTGAAACGACCTAAAAAAACATTCACTTTCGGGCAAAGCAGATAGAAAGCCAAGGCAATGATGAAAGGTAATCCGATGACCGAACCTATCTTCTTCAAAATCATGAGGAAAGACTGCCAGAAAGGCAAATCCTGGTTTTCGCCGATAAACGAAAAAATGATTGGAACAGCAACGGCGGCCATCAGGTTGCCGACAATCGTATAAGTCGTGACGGTTTCGCGGTTTGCACCTAATATGCAGGAAATTACGACAACAGAAGCCGCCACCGGGCAAATCACGCCGACCAAAACACCTTGCGCCACAATTTCGTTGACACGCAAAGCCATTATGATTAGATAACTGCCCAACCCCACCACAAGCTGAAACAGCACCAACCAGAAATCGAGCATCGAAAGTTTCAGTTTCTTCATGTCGACCGCCACGAAATTAAGCAACAAAATAGTGAATATCAGGTAAGGCACAATCACCTTAAACATAGCGCAATACCTGTGAAAAATCAGGCCTAATACGATGGCCGTCGGGAGTACATAATTACGGAATCTGTTCATAACTTTCAAAAATCGGCTGCAAAAGTACAACGAAAAACACCTTTTTTGTTTGCATTACGGCAAAAAATGCCTAATTTTGCAGCGATATTTGAAGACGGGGCTACAATCAATCCCGTCTTCCATTGTTTCACCAAAACAGTTTTTATGGATTCGAATCCAATTAATGTCTGTGTAAATTCCGAAATCGGAAAACTTCAACACGTTTTAGTACACACGCCAGGCGCAGAACTTGAAAACATGACGCCTGAAAATGCACATAGCTTTCTGTATAGCGACATCCTTAACATGCAGATTGCACAAAAAGAATACGGCTATTTCAAGAAAGTCCTGCAAAAAGTCGCCAACGTACACGAAATCAGCACCTTGCTAACCGACATCCTCAGTAACGACAAAATCAAGGCCATCCTCGTTGACCGCATCTGCAAGGCTGAAAACGTAGGTTTTCTTTCGGCCTACCTCAAGGAACAAGAGCCGAAGGAACTGTCGCGCCAACTCATTGAAGGCGTCAGCTTCAAGGACATTTCCTTCATCAACAACGAGAAATTCTCGCTGAAGCCATTGGCCAACCTTTTCTTCATGCGCGATGCCTCGTTCACCATGTTCGACAATCTGATGATCAGCAACATGGCCAGCAATGTCCGCGCACGCGAGTGCATACTTCTGGATGCCATTTACACCTACCACCCGATCTTTTCCGAAGCGCAGGTCGTCAATCCCGCAGTGAAATATGGCACCAACACCGTTGGCACCGTTGAAGGCGGCGATGTGCAGATTGTCCGCAACGACATCATCATCAGCGGCCTGGGCGCCCGCACCAATATGCAAGGCATCAACGCGCTTGTCGACCATCTGAAGACGAAGCCCGGTGTCAAGCACCTGATTTTCCAGGAATTGCCTTTGCAACCCGATTCGTTCATTCACCTCGACATGGTCTTCACCATGCTGGATGTCGACAGATGCATGGCTTTCAAGCCAGTCATCAAGGGCAGCCAATACAAGACTTTCCACATCACCGTCGATGGTCAAAAGGCTTACGGTGAAGACGAACACGACCTGATTTCCGCCTTGAACAAACTCAACGTTCCTGTTGAACCTGTTTTCTGCGGCGGCGAAGAAGATTCCTATCACGGTCCACGCGAACAGTGGCACAGCGGATGCAATTTCTTCTGCCTTGCCCCAGGCAAATTCCTCGGCTACGGACGAAACCAGCACACCCTGCAAGCCCTCAACGACAGCGGTTTCAACATCGTTACGGCTGCCGACGTGGTCAACAACAAAGTCAACCTTGAAAAGCAGAACAAGTGCGTCGTGGCCTTCGAAGGCAACGAACTTTCGCGCGGTGGCGGCGGTGCCCGCTGCATGACCATGCCCGTCCAGCGCTTGGCCGTCGACTGGTAATTTTCAGCAAGATGAAAGCATTCAAAGCTTACGACATACGCGGCGAATGGAACATCGACCTCGATGCGAAAGCCGCCTACAGAATCGGATATTTCATTCACAAGGTGCTTGACGCGAAGACTTTCTTGGTCGGTCGCGACATGCGCCTTTCGTCCGATGAGCTATTCGAAGCTTTGACACGCGGCATCACCGACAGCGGACGCAACGTCGACGACATCGGGCTGGCCACTACCCCACTCGTCTATTGGTCGACGGCAAAATTCGGTTACGACGCCTCCATACAGATAACGGCTTCGCACAATCCGAAAAACCACAACGGGCTGAAGATTTCCGCCGCAAACGCTTTACCCGTCGGCTACGACACAGGGCTGAAACAATTGGAAGCCTTGGTCGAAAGCGACGAGAAATGCATTCCTGTTAATGAAAAAGGAAGCATCCGTCACATTGATGTCAAACAGGAATATTTGGATTTTCAGAAACAGTTTTCGGGCGACACGAACAATCTGAACATTGCCATCGATTGCAGCAACGGCATGGCTTCGCTGTTTGTCCACGAGCTTTTCGGTTCCTGCCATTACATCAACGACAACTTGGACGGCAATTTCCCGAATCATGAGCCCAACCCATTGGAAGCCGAAAACCAGCAGCAAATCAAGCAATTGGTGCTGAAAGAGGAATGCGACATAGGTCTGCTTTTCGATGGCGATGCCGACCGCATCACTTTCATCGATGAGAAAGGTAATTTCATCTCTCCCGACTTGATGATTGCTTTTTTGGGTGATTATTTCATCGGCGAGCAACATCAAAAAGGCATTGTCTTACAAGATATTAGAAGTTCACGAGCCATTCAGGAATATCTTGACCGCTATCAGGCCGAAGTCGTGACATGGCGTGTCGGGCGTGCCTACGCAGCCTTGAAGCTCCGCGAATTGGACGGCGTTTACGGCGGCGAACTGGCCGGACATTATTATTTCCGCGACTTCTATTATTCCGATTCCGCCTTGTTGGCCGCTTCCATCGTGCTGCGCCTTCTGAGTCAATGCAAACGTAAGGGAATGACGATGAGCCAAATCGTTAGCAATATTTCATCCTACTCCAATTCCGGCGAAATCAATTTCAGGATTGAGGAAAAACAAAAAACGATGGATGCCGTCCGCGACCATTTCGCGAAAACAGCCAAGCCCGAACGTTTTTTAGATTTTGACGGCTACCGTTTGGATTATCCCGACTGGTGGCTCAACATAAGGCCATCGAACACCGAACCTTACCTGCGTTTTCTGGCCGAGGCAAAAAGTTCGGACAAACTGAAGGAAATTTGCGATACAGTGAAAAAAATTGTCGAATCAATATCAAAATAAATAATCATGAAACGACTGACATTCATTTTCTTAGCCATTCTTTGCCTGACAATTACAGGTTGCGAAAACATTGAGAAATCACGCAACTATTATGACGAAGGCGTCAAACAGATGATGCGAAAAGGCGACTTTGCGGAAGCCGAAAAATGTTTTACAAAAGCCATCAAATACGACAAGAACAATCCTGAACTGTACTATTACAGGGCGTGTGCCAAATTCAATGCTACCAATTACCAGGAAGCCATCGCCGACTTCGAAAAAGCCATCGAAATCAAGCCTGACTATGCCGACGCATATTTTTCACTTGGCAGAACCTACAGTTGCATGCACGACACCGACATGTCATGCTATTATTACAAGATGGCCGAAAAATACGGCCGTCCTAACCTTCACGATCTGGTGAAATATTGCCCGGATTAAGAGGATTTCTCACTTCTCTCCCCCAAACGTTTCAACCACAATCAAATCGCCATCTTCGTTGTAGGTCTTCCACTGGCCTGACTTTTCGCCATTGACATAACTTCCTTCCTCTTTCAGCGCAGTATTTGGGAAAAAAGTCTTGGCAGGACCATTCATCTGGTTGTTGCGGAACTGACATTCCATCATCAGATAACCCGAATCGAAATACTGGCGGCAAACGCCTTCACGCACGCCGCCGACATATTGCGCTTCTTCGGCAACACGTTCCGTATCAGGATTATAGACACGCGACCAACCATCGACTTTGCCGTTTTTGTTGTCCTCAACCAAAATCAGTTTTCCAGTAGTCTTGTCGAAATAACGCCACTCGCCTTCCTTTTTCTGGTTAATGTAAGTGCCCATGGCAATCACTTTTCCATTCGGTGCAAAAGTCTGATTCTGAGCCTTTTCTCCCGACTTATCGAACTTATTTGTCGCTTTCAGATTGCCCTGTTCGTCATAATAGCGGAATTCACCTGTGCATTTATCATTCTTAAACTGACCTTCGTAACGTTTCTGCCCATTCGGATAGAAATCACACCACTTGCCTTGACGGCGGCCTTTGGCATCAGTATTGTTATAATCTTGTGAAAAACAAGGACTTGCAAGAAGCAAAAGTCCGAAAACAAATAAAATAAATCTCTTCATATCAAAATAATTAGGGTGCAAATTTAGAAAATAACGTACATTTGCGCCAAATATTATGGCAGAATACTCATCAATATTATTGGAAAACGCCGTGGAATCGTTGTCGAAGCTGCCTGGCATCGGCAAAAAAACCGCCTTGCGCCTCGCCTTGCACCTTTTGAGCGAAGACGCAGTCGAGACCGAACAACTCGCTGATTCACTGCTGAAAATGAAGCACAACATCATGCTTTGCGAGCGTTGCCATAATATCAGCGACACGAAAATCTGCTCCATTTGTTCCAATCCGCACCGCGACGGAAACACGCTTTGCGTTGTGGCCGACATGCGCGATGTGCTGGCCATCGAACGGACAGCATCATTCAACGGGCTTTACCATGTTTTGGGCGGCGTCATCAGCCCGATTGATGGAGTTGGGCCTAACGACTTAAAAATTGCGCAACTCGTGGAACGCACCCACAAGGAAGACATCAAGGAAATCATTCTGGCATTGCCAGCCACCATCGAAGGCGATACGACAAATTTCTACATTTTCAGACAGTTGGATGATTTTCAGGGTAAAATTTCCGTCATTTCAAAAGGCATTGCAGTCGGTGACGCTTTGGAATATGTCGATGAAGTCACTTTGGGACGCTCGATTCAGAATAGGACTTTGTTCTCAAAGTGA